>JAYUEU010000047.1:0-19284 GCA_043739065.1 Synechococcales cyanobacterium
GAACCAAAGAATTCCTTTTGCCCGGAATACCGTTTCAGGAATTTGGTTATCTAAAAAGAATTGGAACTTACGAATACTGAAGGGCCGATCGCTCTGAAAGGATAAAGACGTAAAACCATCGATCGCCAAATGATCTGAATGATCATGCCCGTGACCTGAATGATCATGGCTTGAATGATCGTGGCTCGAATGATCATGGCCTGGATGATCGTGCCCCGAGTCATCGTGTTCACATTTGCCGTGGTCGTGATCGCAACTACTATGATCAGATTCATCATGATTGTGAGAATCGTGTCCGTGAGAATCGTGTCCGTGGGAATCATGTCCGTGGGAATCGTGACTATGCTTCTTTTCAGGCTCGAAGTAATTATCAGATTCAAATAAACCAACGCTCAGCAACAACGATAGCGGCACATTTCCGCGCTCAGTCCGTAGAATTCGAGCACCTTCTTTAATATCGCGAATTTGAACTTCTAACTTATCTAGATCAGCTTCATCCACCAAATCTGTTTTGTTCAATAAAATAATGTCGCCATACGCAATCTGACTTTGAGCAACCTCAGAATTAAACAAACTAATATTAAAATTCTCGGCATCAACAACCGTGACAATAGAATCAAGCCGCGTCAAATCTCGCAGTTCTGAACCCAAAAACGTCAACGCCACAGGCAATGGATCCGCAAGGCCCGTCGTCTCGACAATCATGTAGTCAACTTTATCGGGTCGCTCCATGATTTTATAAACAGCATTGGCAAGATCTTCATTAATGGTGCAACAGACACAACCATTGCTCAGCTCAACCATGGTGTTGTCATCGCTGGTGTTGACAATCAACTCATTATCAATGCCAATTTCTCCAAATTCATTCACCAATACAGCCGTTTTAACGCCTTGCTGATTGGTCAAAATGTGGTTTAGAAGCGTGGTTTTTCCACTGCCCAAAAACCCAGTGATAATCGTGACCGGAAGCCCCGTTTTGGGGACATTCATACGGGAAGACTTAGATGGTGCAGTGGTGCTGGTCATGGAGGTGCTCCGACAATTCGGTGAGGCGTGAAAAACGGTAGACTAATCTAAACTTTTATCTTGAGTTTGGACTAGACTGCTTTATTAGTTTATCGCAAATCCCTCTCAGCTAGACACATCAGTCTAGATACACGATCCAGAGACAAGCCTTAGATAAAAGTCCTAATCCCAAATCATCTTCGCCATTCCTACCGAGCCTCACGCCATGCCACTCACGATATACAACACCCTGACCCGCCAAAAGTCAGCCTTCATCCCACTTGAAGAGCATCAGGTCAAAATTTATTGCTGCGGCGTGACGGTCTATGACTATTGCCATTTGGGTCATGCCCGATCGTACATCGCCTGGGATACGGTACGGCGTTATCTGGAATGGCGTGGATATGAGGTGCGTTACGTCCAAAATTTCACGGATATTGATGACAAAATTCTAAAACGTGCCCGCGAAGAAAATTCTTCTATGGATGCGGTTTCTGAAAAATATATTGCCGCCTACTTTGAAGATATGGATCGACTAAATATTCGCCGTGCGGATGAATATCCCCGAGCGACCCACACGATCGATGGAATAAAGCGCTTAATTCACGAATTGGAGGCGAAGGGTTCAGCCTATACGTCTCAAGGTGATGTCTATTATTCTGTCCGTAGCAAATCCGATTATGGCAAACTTTCTGGACGTAAACTAGAGGACTTGGAAGCTGGGGCAAGTGGACGAGTAGACGGAGAGGAGTCAAAAAAAAGAGATCCCTTTGACTTTGCTTTATGGAAAGCGGCGAAATCAGATGAACCCTATTGGGAATCCGAATGGGGTAATGGTCGTCCGGGATGGCACATCGAATGTTCGGCCATGGTACGCGATCGACTGGGTGACTCGATCGACATTCATTGCGGTGGCGGCGACTTGACGTTTCCCCATCACGAGAACGAAATTGCCCAATCCGAAGCGGTCACAGGTCAACAGCTTGCAACCTACTGGATGCACAACGGCATGGTCAACGTCGGTGGCGTAAAAATGTCTAAGTCCTTAGGCAACTTCACCACCATTCGAGATCTGCTCGACAAAGGCCACATCGAACCCATGGCCATGCGATTTTTTGTTTTAGGGGCGCAATACCGGAAACCAATCGACTTCACCGAAGAAGCAATGACGGCGGCAACCAATGGCTGGCATACCTTACAAGATGCGATGCGATTTAGCGATGTGGGAAGGGCTAAGTTGGGTTGGGTGTTGGATTCGAGTTGGGATTTAGACCAGAACTTCTCCGATCGTCCGCTAGCTCAACTGGATTCTGCTGCGATCGAGAGCTTCCAACTTGCTATGGACGATGATTTCAATACCGCATCCGCCTTGGCCGTGTTATTTGACCTAGCGAAAGGAATTAATCGTGAAGCCAATCAACTCATTCATCAAGGCACCCTAGATGTTGAGGCCCAAACGCTTTTAACCACCTGGAAAACGCTGCTGGTATTGTCATCTATCTTAGGATTGCAAGGCGAAAAGGCCGAGTCAACTACAGCCAGCCTTTCGCCTGAAGCCATTGAATCCGCGATCGCCAAACGATCGGCAGCAAAAGCCGCGAAAGATTTTAAAACAGCCGATCAAGTGCGCAACGAGTTGAAGGAGCAAGGAATTCTCTTGGTGGATCAATCGGGTGGAATCACAACCTGGCATTTTGAAGCTTGATTAACTGGACGATCGGAATGAATATTCAATGGCTTTGGGAAATGATTTTAAATTAATGATCTTACATTAAGAGATTGGGGCGCTGACGGTGAACGATCGGATTGTCCAACCGATCTGCTGAGGTGATATTGGGAGAGTAAGAGACTGGGTTTGTTCGTAGTAATGGAGAAGTCTGACAGCTTGTCTTTTGACATACATTGCGTATTTTCTGCAGAATGAAAATATTCTCCCTGTGTCATTTTTACAGAATCATGTCTTTAAAGTTCTCAATTCATACGATCGGTTTCAGCAGTCTCCTTCTCTTGAGTGCCCCAGTTTTAGCGGAAACAGCGATCGTCCGCATCCAAGATTTCCCGAAAGTAATCACTCAAGCGGACGCACTTTTAGCGCAGCCAACGTTGGCACAGCAGTCTGAAGACATAGAAGAAGAACTTGTCGTCACAGGCGAAAAAGACAGACCCACGTCAAGCCCTGTTTACAAGATTAATCAAGAGGAGATCAAAAAACAAGGCAGTCGTAGTGTCTCCGAAGTTCTAAAAAATCAGCCTGGATTTGCCATTAATAACACCGGATTTGCTGCCGATATTCATACGGGTGGCAGCTATCGTGGAGCCAGTATTAATCAATCCATTTATCTTCTAAATGGTCGTCCGATCGGGACCAACGTTAATATTTACCATGGAGGCACTGATCTCAATAGCATTCCCACCAGCACAATCGATCGGATTGAACTCTCCAGTGGCAGCGCCTCAACACTGTATGGTTCTGAAGCCTTTGGTGGCGTGGTTAATATCATTACAAAACCAGGAAGCCAAAAACCAAAACTAACTCTAGGCGTAACCGTCGGCTCCTTTGGACAACAGAATTATCGGGCTGGTTATGCGGGGTCAAGCCAAGGATTAGATTATGCCTTTGGTTGGGAGCAGGGCCGCGCGGACAATAATTATGATGTGCCTGTGGGAGCGGCTAACCGAGGAAGTGATGGCAAACTCTTCAATGCTGACACTGCCAACAATGCCTACTATGCCCGTATTAGCGCAGCCCTTGATCCGCGTAATACTCTCACCTTTGATACTACAAAGACAACGAGTCAAAAGGGATTAATATACTTTGGCTTTCCACTTCAAAATGATCGATTAGATCATGATGCTTATAATATCGGGCTAAATTTGCGATCGGAACTAGCCAAAGATTCAATTCTCAATATCACCCTAGGTTACAACCGAGACTACTTCAATACCTACGGACCTAATGGAAGTAAGTTTTATCGTACTGGAGACCTAGATTCTCAAGCCTTGACCTTCCGCCTCGACCATAACTGGCAAATTGCGAAAGGCATCAAACTTCGCTGGGGAACGGATATTAAAAATGAATCATTGACTTCTAGTGCAAATAATAGCAATCCAACCAACGCTATTTTCAATGGCAGAATTGATCAATCCCGATTTTTACCATCATTGTTTGCACTCGGAACCTTTGATCTCGGCAACAATGTTCAAGCTGAATTAGGACTACGGCAAAATTTCAGCGATCGGGCTGGGAGTTCACTTAATCCAAGCCTTGGATTAAACTGGGCGGCAACCAGTAGGTTTAATGTACGTGGAAGCTGGGTTTCTGTCCGGCGATTACCGGGTCTTGACCAGCTCTATGCCTACGATACCGTCCATGGTTGGCTACCAAACGATCAACTCAAACCCGAATTTGGGAGTTCTTGGACCATTGGAACTGATGTCAAATTCAATGATAAATTGACCGGACAATTCACCTATTTTGGGAATAGTTTGAACGATCGAATTGCTACTCAACCTACAGGAGTTGGCCAACCTAGCAAATGGCAGAACATCGGGCTAGTTAATACCAATGGCCTTGAACTCGCACTGCAATACAAAATCACGTCTGAATGGCGCACATTTCTCACCTATACCTACACCGATGCCCACATTGCCACAGGAGTTGAGGCAGGACGACAACTTAGCCAAATTCCATTTTCCGTTGCACAGTTGAGAGTAGGCTATGACCATAAGGGTTGGCAATTTAACTTACTCAACAATTACTACAGCGGTTCACGCCGATCGTTATTTCTCAACGCAGGCGACGACATTGATAGCTATTCTCCCTCTTGGCTGAATGTCGATGTCAATGCTCGTGTGCCCTTCACGCCCCAAATCGGCATGACTTTTTATGTTCAAAATCTATTTGGTGGAACTTACGAAAAAACAAATCGCATTTATGAACCCGGCAGAACATTCCGAGTTGCGTTAGATGCAGAATTTTAAGGTGATTTAATGGATTGGAGTGATAGTGAAAAAAATCCTAATCGCTCCACTTCTAACAAACTCGCCAAAAATTCCAATTGTTTATCCTCGGATTCTGGAATTTATTTTGTTCCCCAAAGATCGCCTAGACAACAGGGCTTAGAACTCTAGAGTTTCCTCTTGATAATATCCTGCTTCTTCTAGTAAATACTTGACCGCATTGAGCATATCTTTCGGTTGATAGGGCTTCGTAATATAAGCATCCGCGCCCTGCTTCATCCCCCAATACCGATCGAATTCCTCACCCTTTGTACTACACATAATCACTGGAACTTTAAGCGTGGTCGGATTACTTTTAACCCAACGACACAGATCGTAGCCATTCACCTGGGGCATGATCAAATCCGTTACCACTAATATTGGCGGATTTGCCGCGATTTTGACCTTCGCATCCGCACCATCTACCGCAGTCTCTACGGTGAATCCCGATCGGCGCAATTCACCCGACAGCATTTCCCGTGCCAGCGTACTATCATCAACTACTAAAATCGTGCCCATAGAAAATTCCTAGCCCAGCTTTCTTGATTATCTGCAAAACCCGTCTTTCACAGATAGTTCACAGATCATTAGTTCAGAGATTATTGCAAGTCGATCGGGCTGCGTTCCTCGTGAATAATAGTATGCTCCAAACGTAAGATGCCCAAATCATCTCATTACATTATCTTTTTCACAGGGACGATCCAATATTCCGCCCGTTTGAGTTCCCTTTATCCAAACTTCACCGACTTGAGCGGCTAACCCGGTCGATTTCAGCAATTTCTTCATCATTCAACGACCAACCGATCGCACCTGCATTCTGAGCCGCTTGCTCTGCGGTTTTTGCACCCGGAATCGGAATCACACCTGGTTGGGAAATCAGCCAATTAAGCGCAACTTGAGCACAAGTCCGATCGTGTTTTTCACCAATTTCATTGATCGTAGTCAAAATAGGCTGGATTTTCTTTAGTCCCTCAGGCTTAAATCGCGCATCCATTTTTCGTGCCCCCGTCGCCACTGCGGGACCATTCACCGTATATTTCCCCGTCAATAGACCCTGTGCGATCGGACTGTAGGCCAAAATTGTCACCCCAAGCTCCCGAGCTGCCGCCAAAACACCATTACTCTCAATTTTACGATCGAGCAAGGAATATTGTATCTGGTTAACCGCCAAAGGAATGCCGAGACTAGCCAGTGTCCCATGAGCCTCGCGCATTTGACTTTCAGAATAGTTACTCACGCCCAATGCACCAATCCGTCCGGCCTCTACTTCGCGAGCCAAGGTCTTGAGCAGCGTCTGCTGGCCCATCAGAAAACTGAAAGGTTGATGAATTTGATATAGGTCAACAAACTCGACCCCTAACCTAGAGAAACTCGCATTCACCGCATCAGACACCTGTTTTGCACTGACTCGCCACGGCACAGGCATATATTTTGTCGCGATATAAATCTTTTCTTTGGCCGTCTTCACCAAGCGTCCGACAATCCGTTCAGACTCGCCTAGACCATAAATTTCAGCCGTATCAAACAGCGTAATTCCAGCATCCACACTCGTATTAAAGGCTTCAGCTATTTGCGCCTCGCCATACTCTTTCCCATAGGTCCAGAAAAACGAATCCCCCCAAGCCCAAGTGCCGACCCCAATAGGTGCGATCGCAGATTTACCAAGCTGAACAGTCGTAGGAATAGTCATGGGGGTGAACCTCAAAGGGACGATGCACTTTTGCGTAGACGATGCCTTACGGAAGCGTACCTAAGTGTAACGATACATGAAGTCAATCTGCCACTCTATTCCACTTCCGGGCGGGTTTCCCTCTATTGTAGGTAGGTAGTCTAAGCAGTAACTAGGCACAGTAGCCCGCATGGATAGCATAGAACGCAAAATTTTATCCCCTGATACTCTAGCCCAACCTCTTCCTCGGGTTAGTCTTTGGACCATGATGCGGCTGGGGCTGTTTCAAATGGGCTTAGGAATGATGTCGGTCTTACTATTTGGGTTGCTAAATCGGGTGCTGATTAAGGAATTGGGTGTACCGGGAACGATCGCAAGCATCGTCCTAGCTGTGACTTTATTTGTCGCTCCCGCCCGGATTTGGTTTGGCCAATTGTCAGATACAAAACCAATCTTCGGTCTGCATCGCACTTGGTATGTCAGATTTGGGGCACTGAGTTTTGCCACGATCGCCTTTCTCGCTGTACAGCCACTGTGGAAAGTGGGGGCGCTTTTAAATAAAACGTCTGGCAGCAATAATCTACTGCAAGCGTCAGAATGGATTATTCTCTCAACTATCTTGTTTGGTCTATACGGCATTGCCATCAGCGCTAGTTCAACTCCCTTTGCGACGATGCTGGTTGATATTACTGAAGAAGAAGACCGATCGAAAGTCGTCGCCGTAGACTGGGCCATGCTGCTAATAGGAACGATCGCGGGGGCCATTACGATTGGGGTAATGCTAAAAAAACTGGGCACCAATCCATCGATCGAGTCTTTACAAGCGAGCGTCAACCAATTGTTTTTAGTGGTGCCGTGGTTGGTCGTCTCGATGGCATTCATCTCCACCTGGGGCGTTGAGAAGAAATATTCACGGTTTTTACGATCGAATCAAGAACGGAAAGCGATCGCCCAGAATATCGCTCAGAGCAACACCAACGAACTCAACCCAAATGTCCACGAAACTAAAGAAATAGTGGGTCTAAGTCGAGCTTGGTCGCTAATAACGGCCAGCAAACAAACCCAATATTTTTTCACCTTTCTCATCACTATGACCTTGGGCTTGTTTTTGCAAGATGCCATTTTGGAACCCTTCGGCGGAGATGTTTTTAATTTGACGGCAGGGGAAACGGCGTTGTTGAACGTGCCCTATGGCGTTGGCACCGTAATCGGCATTTTGATTTCTGGATTCTTTATTTCGCCACTAATTGGTAAAAAAAGAACCACTCAAGTCGGGTGTCAGGCCGTAGCGCTGTCTCTCGGGGCCATTATTTTGGCGGGATTCACCGCAAACGTAGCAGTGCTGAAACTGTGTCTCTTACTGTTTGGATTGGCGTCTGGCACAACAACAACAGGTGCAATTACTCTAATGCTAGATTTGACCGCCGCCGAAACTGCCGGAACCTTTATTGGAACTTGGGGACTAGCGCAGGCATTGTCTCGCGGGACGGCAGCAATTTTGGGCGGAAGTATTCTAGACATTGGCACTAAAATCTTTGGGATGTCGCCTCAAGGTGAACGACCGCTGTGGGCTTATGCGATGGTATTGGTCGTTCAGGCGGGCTTTATTTTGGGCGCGATCGGACTTCTGGGCCGAGTCAATGTCCAAGAGTTCAAAACGGATGCCCGCAGCACAATTAATTCGGTGATTGCAAACGATGGCTAAATTGCTAAATTAAAATCGCTAAATTAATTGTTGAGGATGATTCAGTAAATTTTGCCGCTCCGATTCTCATGAAAATGGATAAACTGATACAAACCAGACCTCTAAACGCAGTTACTCCGGCGAACCCATGGCAAAAACAGAAATAGGCAGCTACGCTCCAGACTTCGAGCTACCGGGTGCCGACGATACTGTCCATCACTTGGCTCGCTATCTTGAATCGCACAAGGCGGTATGTGTGGTTTTCATGTGCAACCATTGCCCCTACGTCAAAGCGTACCTCGATCGGATTGCCCAACTTCACCAAGATTACCAACCCAAAGGCATTGCAGTCATTGGCATTAACCCAAATGATGCAGCCCAGTTCCCTGATGACAGCTTCGCTAATATGAAAATCTTGGTATCGCAACTAGGGATTGTTTATCCTTATTTGCGGGATGAGAACCAAGATGTCGCCCACAGTTTTGATGCCCTGAAAACGCCTCATGTCTTCCTCCTTGATAAACAAGGCATCGTGGTTTACAGTGGCGCGATCGATGATAATCCACAAGATGCCAACGCTGTCACCGTGAACTACCTTCACAACGCAATCGAGGACTTACTATCAGGCCAGATGGTGAACTTAGCTAAAACAGCTCCGATCGGATGCTCTATCAAATGGCGAATCCGGGGCCACGGCTAAGCTAAACTAGAACCGTATTTATACTAGTCAGTCTCAGCCAAAATCTTATGACGCTTACCGCCCAAGACATCCTTGACGTACTTAAACCCGTCGAAGACCCTGAACTTCATAAGAGTCTTGTCGAACTCAATATGATTCGCAACGTTAAAGTCTCCGACGGGGCGGTAAGTTTCACATTGGTCCTAACTACGCCATCTTGCCCACTAAAAGCTTTCATTGTCGAAGACTGCGAACGGGCAATTAAGACGCTTCCCGGAGTCAAAACCGTTGAAGTCGAAGTAACAGCCGACACTCCAGCTCAAAAATCAGCTCCAGGTCGTGAATTGGTTAAAGGCGTCAAAAATATTATTGCGGTATCCAGCGGAAAAGGTGGCGTTGGAAAAAGCACGGTAGCCGTCAACCTAGCTGTCGCCTTAGCTCAAGCCGGGTCAAAAGTTGGCTTAATTGATGCTGACATCTACGGACCAAATGCACCTACAATGCTTGGTCTTGCCGGAACTAAGGTCGCCGTTCGTCAAGGTGAACAAGGCGAAATTATTGAACCAGCTTTCAACCATGGGGTTAAGTTGGTATCCATGGGATTTCTGATCAATCCTGATCAACCCGTCATTTGGCGCGGTCCGATGATCGATGGCATGGTGCGGAACTTTCTTTATCAAGTGGACTGGGGCGAACTGGATTATCTGATTGTCGATATGCCACCGGGAACAGGAGACGCACAGCTTACGATCGCTCAACGGGTTCCAGTTGCAGGCGTTGTAATTGTGACGACTCCGCAAACCGTGGCACTTTCTGATGCAAGACGTGGCTTAAAAATGTTTGAGCAATTGGGGACAAAAATTCTCGGTATTGTGGAAAATATGAGCTATTTTATTCCGCCGGATATGCCCGATCGCAAGTATGACTTATTTGGCTCAGAGGGCGGACAAAAAGCGGCGATCGAGCTAGGGGTTCCCTTACTGGGCTGTGTTCCTCTCGAAATCTCATTGCGTGAGGGCGGTGATATCGGAGTGCCGATCGTGGTGTCTCATCCTGACTCAGCCAGTGCTATTGCTCTTCGTGAAATTGCCCAGCAAGTTGCCGCTCAAGTCTCGATCGCAGCATTATCCTAGCGCCTCGTTACGATAAGCTAAGCTTTCTCTGGTATTACTAAACTTCCGCGACTAAGTTCACGCCTTGTTAAGTTCCCTGTAAGTCAACGCTATTTAACCCCACACTATGTTCCAGAAAACCCTGATGCCTCGCATTCGTTGGAAGTCCCTTTTAAAACCGTGGGAAGGACTCGATTGGTGGCTAGTGTTAGGGACTGTGGGCCTCATGGTTTTGGGCTGTGTGATGATCCGAAGCATTACTCACAATACCCTGCCACTGCAATGGACCCAAAATGCCGGGATAGGAGTTATTGGAGTCTTTGCGATCGCATTTTTATCAAGGTGGCGCTATGAGCAATTGATCCAATGGCGATGGATTGTCTATGGCATCACTAACGTTGGGCTGGTTTGTGTGATGCTTTTTGGGCGGACCGAACTCGGCGCAACCCGTTGGATTAATGTGCTGGGTTTCAATCTACAGCCCTCTGAGTTTGCCAAACTTGGGATCATCATTACCATGGCCGCCATTTTGCACGATCGGCCTGCTAATACGATTGGCTCAATGCTTCGGGCAATGTCAGTGGTTGCATTGCCCTGGACCATGATTTTTCTAGAACCTAATCTTGGTACATCGTTAGTATTCGGCGCAATTACGCTTGGGATGCTTTATTGGGGTAATGCTAATCCGGCCTGGTTGGTTTTGATGGTTTCTCCATTGCTTAGTGCGATCATGCTCCGATCGTTGCCCATGGCGTTTGGATCCCTCAATCCTACTTTGGCCCCCTTGGGAATTGGTCTATGGTTAGTATGGGTTGCGGTGATGGGAGTTGTCGCGCTGCGGAATTTGCCTTGGCCGCGTTGGGGAAGCTTTGGGGCCGTAGTAGTCAATTTGATTTCCGGTGGGCTAGGAGAATTTCTCTGGACTCGGGTGCTTCAAGACTATCAAAAACAGAGAATCACCATGTTTATGAATCCTGAGCAAGATCCATTAAATGGTGGTTATCACTTGATTCAGTCGCGCATTGCGATCGGGGCAGGGCAGCTTTTTGGTCAAGGTTTAAATAAAGGCACCCAAACTCAGCTCAACTTCATTCCCGAACAACATACGGATTTTATTTTTGCAGCGATTGGTGAAGAGCTTGGCTTTATTGGTTCGATCGCAGTATTACTCACATTCTTATTAATTTGCTATCGGCTGTTGGTGATTGCTCAAAACGCAAAAGATGATTTCGGGTCGTTGATTGCGATCGGCGTGTTTTCGATGATCGTGTTTCAAACATTCGTCAACATTGGCATGACGATCGGATTGTCACCGGTGACCGGGATTCCGTTGCCCTACTTGAGCCATGGACGATCGGCGCTGCTTATGAATTTCCTAGCCATTGGGCTTGTGGAATCTGTGGCAAATCATCGTCAACGTCTACGCTATTGATGGTTTGACCGACTATCGTATCCTTACATCTAGGGTTAAAATTAAGAGCCATAGAAATTAGTTTTAGCAAAACCCCCAATCTTCGATCGAGGACTGGGGGTGATTTTAATAGACGATTAGCCTTACAGTTCAAACTTAAGGGTTAGCCGCGTTGTTTGCGCTTTGCCCAGACAGAACCACCGATCGCAACCAAACCAAGCATTATACCGGGTTCAGGTGTTTTCCTAACATCATTATTACCTATGTTGAACGAATGGTTGTCGGTTTCAAATCCACCACCACCAACTTGGCTGATTACCAGGCGATCGAAGCGCTCATTTGCGTTGTCAGCGTAGAAGTGGCCATAGCCATTCTCTTGACCACCGTGCTGACTCGCTGAAACTGTAGCTCGTGCGTTCATATCAGCCGTGTTGTACGTCTTGATCAACGTAGTACCACGATAGAAGGACAGGGTATTCCCACTGCTAATCGCACCCAAATCCATCCCGAAGTAGTTTGCGGTCGAGGCAAGCTTGATTTCGAGACTGTCGTCTTGGAACACAGCCAAATATTTACCTGTATTCACCTCAGCATTTGCGCCAGCAGGTGCCCATGTGTCACTGCGAATGCTGCTTGCTCCACTATTGTTTTGGAACGAGTACGTAGCAAATCCAGTGGTCGGGAGCACACCAGAATTGAAGTCTATTGTTTTGACGGTACTTTTTCCAGAGAAATCTGAGTATGCACCTTGGTCGGTCACACCATTTGGACCCGCAATACCAGTGGTCATATCGAAAGAAAACGCTTGGGCACTCCCGACTTGTCCGAGGACTGCTGCTGCGCTTAGAACGGCGATCGAAACTAAATTGCGTGGGAATGTCATGATGAAATGGTTCCTAATAAATTAAGAAAATGAATGTTTAACTCCCTCAAGCAAAATACCTAGTAACTTGGTAAATCACCTCTTGGAAGAGTTACGATGTTTTCATTATGCAAAATGGGAGTGGGCTTGATTTGGGAGAGATTACACAAATCTGGAAAAGATTTAAATCTCTGTAAAATTGAGTAGAACCCATGTCTGAGGCTCATGACTACTTCATAGAATTGTCCGTAATTAACGCAGTGATTTTTTGAAAGCACTCAATATGAATTGATCCGAATCAGAACTTATCAGGAGCTTAAATTGGGAGGACGATCGGGACAGAAAAATCACTGGAAAGCTTCACTCTATGAACTCAGACTGTCGGGAGTTTACATCTACTTCATTTTGCAATTAACCGTAAATTCTCGGACGATATTGATGTAACAGTCTCTGATTATCACCACTACATCAAAAACTTTGAGGCAATGAAATTGTGAATGTCGTACCTTGATTTTCCTGACTTTCGACCGTTATAGTGCCTTGGTGGTTGGTGACTATTGTTTGAACAATGGCCAGTCCAAGTCCCGTTCTACCTGAGGATTTCGATCGAGCAGGATCCACACGATAAAACCGATCGAACAATTGAGGCAAGGCAAGTTCAGGAATCCCGATACCTGTATCAATAATTCGGATAGTCCAGATGGCGTGATTATTGCGCTTAGTCGATTGAAGTTCGAGTTTGACGCTTCCTTCGTTTGGCGTGTAGGAGATGGCGTTGCTGACTAAATTGGTCAAGAGTCGTGCTAGTGCAGAACGATCGCCCATGAGTTTTGCCGTTTGGACATCACTCACCAGCTTCAGTTGAATATCTTTTTCAGCCGCACTAATACCTTGCTCTTCTAGAACTTCTTCAATCAAATCACGTAAATCAACCTCGCCCCATTGCGGCTGAATAATACCGCTATCTTGACGGGCTAGAAATAGTAGATCGTCTACAAGTTTGCCAAGACGACGAGTGAGGCGCTCGACCACTTGAAGATGCGATCGGGTTTGACTTGGATCTGGATCTGGATCGCTGAGGGCAACTTGAACATTGGTTTGGATAATGGCGATCGGATTTCGCAATTCATGAGAGGCATCGGCGGTAAACTGACGCAAAGTTTGATATGAATCACGAATAGGCTGCATAGCAAGTCCCGACAAGAACCAACCAACCGCCGCAACAATACCAATCATCCCGCTAATGCCGAGAATTAAATCTACAAAAAGTTCTCGAATCGGCTTGGTGACTTCAAACCATGGATGACTAACGCGTAAATATCCTAAAACCTGCGTTCCAAGCTGAATTCGCTGAGTCGCTTGTCGTAAAAGACGTGTTGCATCAAGTCGGACGGTTTCGGTATGAGTGCGATTGCTGTTCATTATCAGGGGCGCAGCGATCGGGCTTGGTAAAGTAGACCACTCTAGGGAACCTCGTGCCGTAAACCATTCCAAATCAATATGGTCGTCTTCTTGTTCCAGAAAATTATCCCGAAAACTAGATTCAATATTGACCTGTAATAAGCGAGATTTAGGAGCGATGGGTTCAATAACGATCGATCGACTTACGACTTCAACAACATGTTCTAGGGTGTCGTCGATACGCTCAATCAGGGTGCTACGAACGTAAAAATAGACGCCTGTAGCAAATAAAAGCAAGAGAATGGCAGTGACAGACGTGTACCAAAGGGCGAGCCGTCTACGCGTGGTTTGGAACATAGTCATAGGAACTTAGCACTTAGCTTTTATTTTAATCTTTTGTAGAGATCTAGTTTGTTCGGTGATTTCTAAGAAAATTCTCGTCAGGCAATTCCCTTTACATCATGACGTTCAGACCCTACCATCCAAGTCATTAGAGGGATTTTATTTTTTTAACAACGGCTTCGCGATTTCGCATTGCATTAGGATCATTCGGTCTGAACTGAAGCACTTTATCAAAACTGTCTAAGGCCAATTGCCATTGCCCCATCGTCACCAATAGGCTGCCCCGATTATTCCAAGCCCGGAAATCATTGGGTCGTAATTCTAAAGCGCGGTCATAGCTTTTTAATGCGTCTTCTAGACGGTTGAGATTTTTTAATAAAATAGCGCGGTTATACCAGGCTTCGTAGTAGTCAGATTGAAGAGCGAGTGCCCGATCGTAACTTATCAGCGCCTTTTCCCAGTTCTCTAATTTTACAAATGACAGAGCTTGGCCATACCAAGCCATTGCAAAACTTGGATCGAATTTCAACGTTTTTTGATAACATCCGATCGCATCTTGATGACGATTGAGATTTTTTAATGCGACACCGCGCTGATACCAAACTTGGGGATCTTCCACCTGCATTGCCAACGACTGGGCATAGCTACTGGAAGCTGCTTCATAATCTCCTAAACAAAGTAAGGCATTACCTCGACTACTCAAACCCTCAGCATGATCGGGTCGGATTTCGAGCGATCGATTGAAGTGAGTCACCGCCCCTTCATAACGTCCTGTTGCATAGAGCGCGGCCCCTTGTAAATACCAAATATCGGCCATGGATGGATCCAAGTCTAAGGCTTTGGCTAAATACGCAATAGCATCTTCGTAGCGGTTCAAGGTATAAAGCGCAAGCCCTAAACTGTAATGAGCATTGGGATAGTTGGGCTGAAGTTCAACCACACGCTGAAAGCTACTGCCTGCATCTTCATAACGCTCGAAGATATGCTGTGTCCACCCCCGTTGATAAAACAAAAATGGGGAGGTGGGATGAACCATGAGCGCTTTCTCTAAGCAAGCCAACGCGTCTTCATATTGACCTAGTTTGACATAGGCATTCGCCTTTTCGCTCCACGCCGCCAGAGAATCGGGTCGCTGTTCTAAAATAGCCGTCAAGGCTACGATCGCCCTGGAATAATCACCCATTTGACAAAGTTGGGAGACCTCACTCAAGTCAGCATCAATGGAATCAACCGAATTCATAATCTTGGTTTGCCGCATAGCGCTTTCGTCACATCTCGCACGTCTCTGAGTATCTAATAGTGCCCAGACTGTACAGGAAGATACCCAATTTAAGAGATATTTCCCATTAGGGATGATTACTTAAGGAATCGGTAGGAATCGCTTAAATTAGTGTCCTATAAGTTTTCTTCCATAAGAATACTGACTTGATTATGCGTAACTAGTATTGAATACGCTACAAAAAGTAAATCCTTAGTCTTAGCTTTACAGATCTTTAAGGAACTGAAATGCTTGCCTAGTCTGATCTAGACTTTTTTGAGTAAGGCTATATGTATATTTTTCTTCCCTTACCCAATCTTCCTTACCCACGTTCTTAGGATTGTCTCCATGTTTCCAAATCATCGTCCCCGCCGTCTGCGATCGAATGACACCTTGCGCCGTATGGTCCGCGAGACCGTGTTAACGCCTAATGACTTGATTTATCCATTGTTTGCGGTACCGGGAGAGGGCTTTGCGAAGGAAGTCGTTTCTATGCCCGGTGTGTACCAGCTTTCGGTGGACAAAATTGTTGATGAAGCTCAAGAGGCTTACGACTTAGGGATTCCAGCTATTATTTTGTTTGGGATTCCGGCGGATAAGGATGTGGATGCGACGGATGCTTGGCATGACTGCGGCATTGTCCAGAAGGCGACGGCGGCTGTGAAAAAAGCGGTGCCTAACCTCGTCGTAATTAATGACACTTGTCTTTGTGAGTATACGCCCCATGGCCATTGTGGTTATTTGGGAGAGAGCGATTTGACGGGTCGGGTGTTGAATGATCCGACGTTGGAGCTATTGAAAAAGGTCGCGATCGCCCAAGCTCAAGCGGGAGCAGATATTATTGCGCCGTCGGGGATGATGGATGGGTTTGTCGGGGCGATTCGGGAGGCGTTGGATGGCGCTGGGTTTGAGGATATTCCCATTATGTCCTATGCTGCAAAATATTCGTCTGCCTATTATGGTCCGTTTCGGGATGCGGCTGAGTCTACGCCACAGTTTGGCGATCGGCGGACCTATCAGATGGATCCCGGTAATGCTCGTGAGGCGGTGAAGGAGATTTTGCTCGATCTCGAAGAAGGGGCGGATATGTTGATGGTGAAGCCTGCGCTGTCCTATATGGATATCATTCATCGGGTCAAGGAGGCGAGTAACGTTCCGGTGGCGGCCTACAATGTTTCGGGCGAATATGCCATGGTTAAGGCGGCGGCTCTGAATGGCTGGGTTGATGAAGAGCGGATTGTATTGGAAACGCTGACAAGTTTTAAACGGGCTGGGGCCGATATGATCTTGACTTATCATGCGAAGGATGCGGCACGTTGGATCGGCTAATTGCGAATAATTGATGATATTTGATCTGAGACTGGACTTAGATCTGGACTTAGATTTTGTATCAAACTTTTCGTGCGAGTTGGGATGTGAATGCTATAAGGAATACGATCGTCTCTGATTCCTTGTTTTTGTTCATTTCCCAACCTTGCCACCGTTGTCTATATGACTAGCTTCGATTTTCTTTTATTGACGGTTTATTTTTTGTGCGTGACCATGGTGTTGGCTCGTGTCGTTGATTCATTTAATGATGAGTTTTATATCATTGTGGACAACGATGAATTGAAAAAACAACTTGAAGACGTGAAGTTGGACGATCGGGTGGATATTTCGTTTAAATTTAAGGGTCGATACGAGTTTGACACCCTTAAGGAATTTGGGATCAATGTTAAAAATAAATCTAATGAATATCCGCTGTATGTGGATTGGAATACGAGCAGTCTGACGGATTTGGACGGCAAGGCACGCCGAGTGACGCGTATGATTCCAGGGAATTCTATCGATCTATTTCAACAGCAAGCCCTCAGTCCGGTCGCTGCTAACAACACCTTAAAAGAGAACATCGTCGCTGAAGATATGCTAAAGCGTAAAGGGGATGATGGGCCACTGGAAATAAATGCGCCTCTTTTAGATTTATCTAAACCTAAAAAGCCGGGTGATAGTTTAAATCGTTATTTGGCATTTATGAGTTTACAGGTTAGGCTGAAATTCAGCCTCAACTTGATGATACGCGTGGTGAATGATGGAACCCCTAGCACGGGCTATGGAATTCCGATTAGATGTGATTTTGAGCTGCAAAAACTCCACTGGCAAGCGGGTTTGCCTTGGAATCCAAAAGACCCGAATTAATCACTAACAAGAGATTCTAATTGATCTATTGTCACTGGAATATCTTGAGTTAATACTTCAAAGCCACGATCGGTGACCAGTACATTATCTTCAATCCGAATGCCTCGTACATCATTGAATTGTTCGAGGCATTTCCAATTTACGACATCATTGTATTTTTCACGATTTTTTGGATCATTCAAAATTGCAGGTACTTGATAAAAGCCGGGTTCTATTGTCACGACCATTCCCGTTTGTAATGGCCGATCGAGTCTTAGAAATCCTAGGCCAAACCGATCGCTGCGGGTTCGACCGTTTGCGTAGCCTGCTGCATCGCCTAAGTCTTCCATGTCATGCACATCTAAACCGAGTAAATGCCCAACGCCATGGGGAAAAAACAAGGCATGAGCGTCGCGATCGACCAATGCTTGGGCATCACCTTTAAGAATTCCGAGATCAATCAATCCTTCTGCGAGTTTGAGACAAGCTAATAAATGCAAATCTTTGTATTCTACGCCTGGTTTGATGGCGGCGATCGCAACATCATGGGCAGCTAAAACGACATTATACAAATCGCGCTGAGTGGAAGAGAATTTACCAGAAGCATTCCAAGTGCGAGTGACATCTGCGGCCCAGCCATTTTGAGTTTCAGCACCCACATCTGCAAGGATTAAATCAGTGGGTTGAATTGGGTGGTGATAATGCTCATTATGAAGAACTTCGCCATGAACGGTGACAATGCTGTTGTAGGCGGTGATCATGTTGTGGCTTAGGATTACGGATTCCATGGCCGATCGTACTTCTGCTTCAGTTTTTGCAGTTCTTGAAGCTTTGATTCCGGCAAGATGCGATCGGGTTGTGACTTCTACCGCATTTCTGATTTCACTAATCGCATACTCGTCATGTTGTAATCGTAATGTCACGATCGCATTTGCAATTTCGTTATCAAATTGGTTCGTAATTACGTTGGGAAGTTCTGATAGTGGATGAGTATAGTCTGCTCCGATCGTAGCAGCAAGATCATCTCGCGTTGGAGATTCACCGTGCCACAGTGCGCTACCGGGATGGGGATTATCGACGTAAAGTGTGAGTTTCCCATTATGCAATTGAATAACGGCTGATTCAATTGCGATACCTGCGAAGTATAGGAAATGACTACTGGCTCGAAATGGATATTTGTTTGCTGGGAAGTTACGACTTGGGCGCTTTCCAGCCGTAATAAAAACAGATTTATCCGTTAGTTTTGCTAGTTTTTCACGACGGGTCTTGAGTGTTTGAATCAGCATAAGTAAATCCAGAGGAGAGAACTAGAGCAAATCATCTTCTGAGAGTTCGGCAATTTTCATTAAATGCGCGCAATAAGCCCATTTTTAGATCTCGATTGCGATGCACTGGAATTGATAGAATTTGTTCACAATTAGGATTGTCATAGATATGATGGCTTCCCGTAATACGCTGTAATTTCCAACCTTTACGCTCTACAATTTTGCAAAGCTGTTTACCAGAAATCGACTTCATACTGCGATTTCGACCAGTTGAGCATTGGGACTAAGATTAGGCCGAGTATTGGCGACTTTCAGCCAGCCTTGAATGGCATCTTGTAAATTTGCCATAATTTCTTCTATGGTTTCCCCATCAGTAAAACAACCGGGGAGTGCCGGAACTTCTGCCCAATATCCGCCTTCTTCTGCGGGATGAATAATTGCTT
>JAYUEU010000048.1:0-4408 GCA_043739065.1 Synechococcales cyanobacterium
AGGACACTTCATCGGAAATGTTTTTGACTTGGAGATTATCTAACACCAATCCCAATACTTCCAAATCTCGTTCAGCTTCTTCAGCTAAATTTCGGGCAAAATCAATCTTGTCTTCATTGACTTGTTCTGGTGTCATGCTCGCTAAAACCCCGCGCAAATTTCCTTCGAGAGTTTCTTTGGCAAGTTGTTCAATTTCTTTTCGAGTTTTACCTAGCAAACGTTCGATCGCATTATGAATAATGGGTTCTTCGCCAGCAATCTTAATGTTGGCAACCCCTTCAACCGTAAGCGGAATTCCACCTTTTGAATAGGCATTAGAAACTCGCAATTCAATAATCATGTTAGTCAATTCCATGCGGAATGCTTCTTCAAGTAACGGCAACCGAATACTGCTTCCCCCTTTGACGAGTCGATAACCAAAACTTTTTCCACCTTCGACGGGCGATCGGGTTCCAGCGAGAATCAGGACTTCACTGGGTTGGCAAATATAATATAGATTTTTGATGACGCGAGACGTGGTGAATGTTCCAATACCGACGAGAACGAGAAGAGTAATGGGATCCATGGTTTATTAGGAATGAAGAATTGAAGAGCGTTGGAATTAAGAAAGTTTGATTGCTAGGATTTGTTCAACAGCATTCAAATATTGAGAAATCATTTGTGGATAGACTTGAACTAAACTTGACAGTGCATTGCCGTCACCGTTATCGATAACACTTACTTCGCCAAGCTGCAAACGTTGTGGAATTTTTCCGGCTTCAGTCAAGATCATTTCTAGTTGCTGTAATACGAAGACCTCAGACGCATGGGTTCCGGCTTCTTGCCAGACTTGAGAAAGTAAGGTATTGGCCATGGCGGTGGCGCGGGCGTTTTCTTCGATCGTGGCCGCTTCACCTCGGGCTTTGAATTCAGAGGCGGTGCGTTGGGCTTGGGCGGGTAATACTAAATCCGCTTGGAGACGTAATGTTTCTAAATCAGTTCGTAAGGCTTGTAAGACCTGCTCCGCTTTGGCTCGTTTCTCTTTGGCGGCTGCGATCGTGATTTCTTCTTCACATTTGGCCGCTTGTTCTAGTTTTGCTTTGAGTCGTCGTAGTTCATTTTCTTGTTCTAAAACTAAGGTTTGATTTTGGGTGAGTGAAACTTTTGCATGTTCATCACATCGCGCTTCGACTTGTTCAGCTTCGGTTAAGGCATTAGATTCAGCGATTTCAGCATCACGTAAAATTAATGCAATTTGTTGACGACCGAGCGATCGCAAATAATCCATATCATCGGAAACACTTTGTACTTTTAAAGTATCAAGCTGCAATCCTAATTGCATTAAGTCTTTACTTACATCGGCCGCAATCCGTTCTGCGAATCGAAGACGATCTTCATTCAATTGTTCTGGCGTTAACGTCGCAACCACTCCTCGCAAATAACCTTCTAAAGTTTCTTGGGCCACACGGGCTAACTCCGCTCGATCGCATCCCAAAAACCGTTCAATCGCATTTCCCACCAGCGATTCATCGGTAGAAATTTTGACATTTGCGATCGCTTGAATATTCAGAGGTGTACCTCCTTTTGCGTAGGCTTTACGAACTTCAATCCGAATTGGAATGGTCGTAACATCCATTCGTTGCACTGTTTCTAAAATTGGAATCCGTAAGGCACGACCACCAATTAATACGCGATATCCAACTTCTTTTCCACTAGTATTACGGTGTTTTCGGCCTGCAAGAACGACAATTTCATTAGGTTTACATATACAAAGAAATGAATTGAGAAACCAAGTTCCGATCGCGGCTAACATCAGAACTCCAATAATTGGAATTCCCGTATAGGCGGCTTTCATCGCGATCGATTCTATACTAAATGGTTGTGAAGCCGGAACTTCGGTGTAGGGTCTGGACGGGGACGCTTGAGCAATAATTCTATCTGGCATTTTTGAGTCTCCTAATAAATTCTGATTCAAGTCCTAGCGATATTCATCCAATTCAGCCGAGGTCGTTACCCAAGCTTGCCCATCTCGCACCTCCACAATCACTACTCGATCGCCCACCCGAAATTCTTCCGACTCACGGGTGAATGCTCGTAGTTTTAGCGTGGCTCCATCCTGCTTGACTCGAATACTGCCCGGTTGTTCTAAGGTAATGGGGACAATCACCTCAGCCATTTGTCCTGTGCAGTCTTGATAGTTAATTAGGCTATTAATTGTAGGGTTGGTTCTGGAAATCAAAATCGCAATAACAATCCCAATTCCAGCAATAATTCCAGCCCCGATCGTCAGCAAAATTATAGTTACCACAATATCATTCACCCGATTGGAGACTTATGCATAGCAAACTACTTAACTTGACGAAATTAGAGAAAATTGGGCATTGAATCTGTCCATTGAGATTTAACCAACTGAGATATAAGCAAAGTGATGCTGAAGTAATCTCCAGTATCATCAGTGTAATAGATCTTATTCAGGTAATAGATCTAATTGAGGAGTGCGGCTTAGATCAGGCCAGAGAACGGCTCATTTTTAGGCCAGATCCCGTACAATTAATCACCAATAAGCACTTATTATCCCATCAAATCTTGTCATGTCCAACGAACAGTTCAGCCTTTTTGATTTAGCCTCCGACGATAGTCCTGATGTCAAACCTGATGTCAAACCAGCCAAAACTAAGACTAAAAAGCCTGCTGAAGTGATATTCGACCCCATGACTTTTGATGTGACGCTCATCCCGACGACCAGCAAAATGCCAATTCCAGCCGGAACCTATGACTCAATGGATGGGATAGAGGTTCATTGTAATGACTGTCAACGGTGCCAACTCGGCGCAACTCGAACCCATGCGGTCGTGAGTCGAGGAAACCCCAATGCATCAATTCTGATTATTGGCGAAGGGCCAGGAGAGAATGAAGACCTTCAGGGCAGACCATTCGTAGGCAAGTCTGGACAGCTTCTTGATAAGATTTTAGAATCTGTTAAATTGACCGAACAAGACGTATTCATTTGCAATATTGTCAAATGCCGCCCGCCTGAAAATCGCAAACCCAGCAAAGACGAAATGGATGCATGTCGCCCCTATCTTATGGAGCAAATTCGGCTCGTGAACCCAAAAATCATCATCATGACCGGAGCCTCAGCGATCGAAGGACTATTCCAAGAAAAATCCGTCGGCATTACCAAAATTCGCGGTCAATGGCGAGAGTGGGAAGGCCGTGCCTGTATTCCAATTTTCCATCCAGCTTACCTACTGCGGAATCAATCTCGCGATCAAGGTAGCCCAAAATGGTTAACTTGGCAGGACATGCAAGCGGTTCGTCAGAAGTATGACGAGTTAAAAGCTGAAGAAGACTTCTAAATCTGTCGTCTCGAATTTACCGATCGGGACAGTGCTAGCTATGAGTCGTGGTCGAAGAAAATTGTTCTACGCAACGAATAAATAACTCTATCCCCAAGGCGAGGGCGGTTTCATCGATATTAAAATGCGGATGGTGGTGGGGAAAGGTTAAACCTCGATCGGCGTTGGAAGACCCCAGAAAGAAATAGCAACCCGGTACTTCTTGCAAGAAATACGACATATCTTCGCCGCCCATGGTTTGGCAATGAGGTGTGACACGACTGTTGGAGGTTAAATCGTTAGGCATTAAAGAATTGGTTTGGGCCACCACGTCCAACGCAACATTTCGGACAAATTCGGCCATTCGAGCATCATTAATCAGCGGTGGATAATATTTTTCATAACTTAACTCGTAGGTCGCACCGTGCATCGCGCAGACTCCCGAAACTAGTTGTTCAATTCGGTGGCGAAAATAGTCGGCATACTGGGAACTGAAATAGCGTACTGTTCCGCTTAGCCTTGCCGTATCTGCAATCACATTACAAGCCGTCCCTGCGTGAAATTCGCCTACAGTCACGACGGCAGATTCGATCGGATCAATATTCCGCGCCACAATAGTTTGCAATGCATTAACAATCTGCGCCGCCACAACAATCGAATCAATAGTCTGTTGTGGAATTGCCCCATGACCACCACGCCCCAGCACCGTAACGCGAAAGGTCTCTACTGCGGCCATCAATGCTCCGGCTTTCACGCCCACCGTTCCGATCGGCAACTGTTGCCAAACATGCAGCCCAATCATTGCGTCCACCTGCGGATTTTGCAACACACCCGCTTCGATCATTGGTTTTGCGCCGCCCGGTCCTTCTTCCGCAGGTTGAAAGATCATTTTGACGGTGCCCGAAAAAGTATGGCGATGGCTAGCGAGATAACAGGCGGTTCCAAGGGCGATCGCAATATGGGCATCGTGACCGCAAGCGTGCATTTTGCCAGGATGTTTCGATCGATATTCAAGTTCATTTTCTTCTTGAATCGGGAGCGCATCCATATCGGCCCGAATTCCCAACACTGGACCCGGACGATCGCCTTGA
>JAYUEU010000049.1:0-3380 GCA_043739065.1 Synechococcales cyanobacterium
AACACATAGTTACGGATTTGCATTCCCCAAGCCGCTTCCACAATATCGCCACGAATTTCAGCGATTTCTTTTGCCTTTTGTTCTTGAGCAATCACCAACAGCTTTGACTTGAGAATTGCCAAGGCTTTTTCTTTATTTTGCAATTGACTCCGTTCTTCAGTACAGCGCACTGCAATTCGCGTCGGTAAATGGGTAATCCGAACCGCAGTCTCGACTTTGTTGACATTCTGTCCGCCTTTTCCACCTGCTCTAGAAGTTGTAATTTCTAGGTCTTTTTCAGGAATATCCAACTGCACTTCATAGTCAATCAGCGGCATTACTTCAATTCCGGCAAAGCTAGTTTGTCGTTTATCGTTGGCATTGAATGGCGAAATACGGACTAGGCGATGGGTGCCCTTTTCGACTTTGAGATAACCATAGGCATAGCGACCATCAATTTCAATGGTTACGGATTTGATTCCGGCTTCCTCACCTTCGGACATTTCCAATGTGCTGACTTTGTAGCCATGTTTTTCAGACCAACGCATATACATTCTGAGCAGCATTTCGGCCCAGTCTTGTGCGTCAGTTCCGCCTGCGCCTGCGTTAATGGTAAGTCGTGCGCCCTTAGCATCGTAGGGACCGGAGAGCATTTGCTGAAGTTCCCATTGATCAAGATCATGCTTCAGCGATCGGGCCAGTTCTTCCGCTTCCGTTAGCAATCCCTCATCCATTTCTAATTCAACAAGTTCAAGAATTGCGAAACCATCGTTGAGATTAGTCCGCCAGCGATCGTATCCTTCTAAATGAGATTTATATTCGTTCAGCTCTTGAAGAGTGGCTTGGGCAGTGGTTTGGGTGTCCCAGAATTCAGGTTGAGCGGCAATTTGTTCGAGATCTTGGATTTTGGCTGTGAGTGCAGGAACGTCAAAGATACTCCTGAGTTTTACCCAGGCGATCGGTGAGAAGATCAAGGTTACGTTTGAGTTCGACGGTATCCATGGAGAAAAACATTAGTGAATTGGATATTGATTTTACCCCATGGACGAAGCCGTGTATTTTCGGTGTTTGTTAAGCCTCTTAATTGGCGAGGTTTTCCAGCTTATGAGGTTTTGGCTTATACAGGTGCAACGATCAATACGATCGGGATTAGAGCGATCGAGAAAAGTCTTCCAATACCCGAATCAGATCCGTAATGCCTGCCACCGGGATCAGGTTAGACAACGGTACTTCTTGCTTGCCGCCGCCCAGCTTGAGCTTAACGGTATTTAGAATCGCCATTACCGCTGCTTCGTCAATTTTACCTGACTCACACATCGGCAAAAATGATGTTGCTAAACCTGTGTGAAGCTTGGCGTCCTTTAGGTAGAGGTGCCATTTCGCGATATCGATGTAGACCCGATCGCCGATGTCCGCCGCGAGTTGGTCGATTTGAGGTGAGTTAATCATTTAGGTTTCTCCACTGGTTTGATCCTCATAGTTGGCAATGACAAATACATAAATCCCATGGCCTAAAAATCCAGCCGCCCAAATACCCGTTACCCAAAGCGGCCAGGTTGAATCTGAATGCTTCAGGAGTTTGAAAAACCAGATGCCGGAATTAAACGCTGTAAACGCCGCCACATGGGTCGCGAAGGTCATCCGATCGTCAAGTCTACGAAAATCTGGATCATTACGAGTTGGAACACGAGACCACCGAGGAGGCATAACATCACCCAAAGATAGGATTCAAAGTTAACTACTCTAATGGTACAGATAGAGAAGGACATTCTATGGTCAGATGATCATTAAATTCAGTGATTAATTCTCCCCTCAAGCTTGTTAGAGGATTAAACTTAAATTAGGCAATTTTATCAGCATAGGCAGAAATGACGTGATCAGACGATTTATAAATCACAATGGTCTGGTTCCTAGACAAACGCATCTGGCGGTCATCGTTTTGCCGGATGAAATGTCTGCGTTTCAAGCCTATCGACTTTTGAATTATCATGGAATTTCCCCAGAAAATGTGGCGATCGTAGGCGAAGGATATAGTAGTCCTGATCGGATTGGGTTGCTGCGACCTCGACAGATTGCTTTACGTCAGGCCCTTACTTGGGGATTATTGGCGGGTGCGTTGGGCTTGGCGGCAGGTTGCGTGTCGGAACTGATTTGGCACGCTGATTTGAGCCAGAGTTTGCATCTTAATCCTCGGCTGTCGTTAATTCCCGTGTTGGGGGTGATGTGTTCAACAATAGGGGCAATTGTCGGTTGGTTTGTCGGGATTTTTGGTAAGGGAACAGCCGCTAGTATCTTTCGCCATCATCTCAATCGCGGCCATTATTTGCTGATGATTGAAGGAACAGAACATTTAGTGCGCTGGGGACAAGAGGTCTTGGGGCATTACTCTACGTCTCGGATTTATTGATAAGGATGTTGGTGAGTGATCTAAGCAACGCGATCGGACGGGCACTCCAAGCATTTTCGTAGCGATGTCCAAACAAAAAAGGACTCTTAAAATGAATTAAGAATCCTCTTTATTAAATAATGCGGATAAAAGGACTTGAACCTTCACTTCCGAAGAAACTAGAACCTAAACCTAGCGCGTCTGCCAATTCCGCCATATCCGCATGAATCTCTAATAATAATAGCAAACAAAATGAATTTTGAACAGCTTTTGGCTAAAGCTATTTTCATCAAGGCCGATCGTATATCCAGACTATTCCTCCCCAACAAATTTGCAGAGGAGGAACCTGATTAAACCTAGGCCGCCGCGACGACAGTTTCAGCTACAGCCGGATACACACTAACTTTTTTGCGATTCTTGCCATAACGTTCAAAGGTTACGACTCCTGGAATCAATGCAAACAAAGTGTCATCACTGCCACGACCGACATTGTTACCGGGATGGACTTTAGTGCCACGTTGACGGATCAAAATGTTGCCTGCTTTGACAACTTGACCGCCATACTTTTTGACACCCAGGCGCTTGGAATTTGAATCGCGCCCGTTCCTAGTACTACCTGTACCTTTTTTAGAAGCCATGGAAAAATCCTCTCAACAACTGTTTTTAGGGTGAATTCTAGGATGAACTATTCGCTAACGGTGGGTGCCGTAAAGGTCTTGTCGCCGATCGTGATGGACTCAACCAAGAAACGAGTTTGTTCTTGACGGTGTCCACGCTTTTTACGGGTCTTTTTCTTCGGCTGCATCTTGTATACGATGACCTTTTTAGCCCGGTATTGCTTCAGGATTTTGCCCTGAACCGTTGCGCCGACAATCAGCGGTTGGCCGATCGTTACATCATCACTTTCGCTGAAAAAGAAGACTTTATCAATGGTGACAGGGGTTTCAGGATCGCCGATCAAGCGCTCAACGTCGTAAAAACGACCTGGCTCAACCCGCATCTGTTTTCCACCCGT
>JAYUEU010000050.1:0-3910 GCA_043739065.1 Synechococcales cyanobacterium
CTAATTTTTGGATGAAGTGGTGTTGAGTGAAATCGTAAGCAGTGAAGTGACTAAATTTAAGTTTAGCCCACTCCCCATAACACTTATCAATTCAATAGCCTTTCAATGGCACTTCAATAGCATTATTAATTAGAGTTTTGCCGTAAATATCGTTTTAAAACATCCGCTGTTTGTTGTCCTGTGGTAGCCCAACTAAATTGCTTGGCACGCTGTAACCCTCGCGATCGTAAATCATTCCGCAGCGAAGTGTCCGCAATAATAGATGCGATCGCACTTGCAATCTCACTCACATTCGTCGGGTCTACTAAAATCGCCGCATCACCCGCTACTTCCGGCATCGACGACACATTTGACGTAATGACAGGCGTTCCGCAGGCCATCGCTTCGAGAATAGGCAACCCAAACCCTTCCCAAAGACTTGGGAACACAAGCGCGATCGCATGATTAATCAAGACTGGCAATTCTTTGTAATCTACATAGTCTAAAATTTTGATTTTGATACCCAAATCCCAAGCCAAGCCTTCAATCAATGGAGTATGGCGCGGATCATTGGGTCCAGCAATCCAAAATTCATAATCTTGATGATTAGGGACTTGGGAAAAGGCCCGTAGCGCCCGATCGATATTTTTATAAAGGTCCGATCGGCCAAGATAAAGCACATAGTTTTGGGTTGGTAAATCCAGAAACCTGAAATTCTGCTGATCATAAGCCAACGGAATCACCGTCATTTTCTTCGCCTCAATTCCACAGAATTCGATCGCATCATTCGCCGTCGCCTCAGAGATACAAATGATATGTTTTGATTGCTTCAGAACCAATGGAACATAATAACGATAATATTTAAACAGAGCTGTTTTAGGCTTAAAAAATCGATACGGAATGAAGTCATAAAGCGTGACAACAGACGGAATGCGGGACCAAAGCGGACTCTCAGGGAGAGGAGAAAACAACAAACTCGCCCGGTATTTTCGAGCCTGACGCGACAATTGAAATTGGGTCCATAGCAAACGTCTAATATGGCCCTTTCTTCCATAGTCAGGATTCATATTAGTCGGGATGGGCTGAAGATCTAAATCAGGATGAGCTAATTTCCATTCAGGCAATGCGGCTTCATTAATTAGAATAGTGGGCGACAACGATCGTAAATGCGGAATAACATTTTGTGCATACACCGTATGGCCTGTCGGACGTTGACTGAGATAAGAAAGATTGATCACCAAACGATCGATCGTCATATAAAACTCATACTATTTTTGAATAAAAATTATCAGCAATTCTTTCTTTTTTGAGTTTCCCTTCGCTTAATTATGTAAAAGGGAAACTCAAAGAACTAATCTATTTCAACGCGCTTCCATCTTCTCGCGCCGCTTTTTTCACCGCTTCTGCCACAGCCGGAGCGACTCTAGAATCAAAGGCCGACGGTACAATATTAGTATTACTTATTTCCTCATCACTCAGAAGAGAAGCGATCGCAAGAGCAGCTTGCAAATACATATTCGTAGTTAATGTCGTCGCACGGCAATCTAAGGCACCACGGAAGAGTCCGGGGAATGCTAATACATTATTGATTTGATTTGGGTAATCACTGCGTCCCGTGGCCATAACTCCCACAATATCTCGAACCAGTTCCGGCTGAATTTCAGGAATAGGATTAGCCATAGCAAATACGATCGGACTTGCATTCATAGACTTCACCATGTCAACACTCACGACACCCGGTGCGCTCAAACCCAAAAATACATCCGCCCCGCGCATCGCCAAACTCAGATCGCCAGCAGTTTCGACCGCAAATTCACGCTTTGAATCATTAATATCTTGACGATCGATCGATACAATCCCCTTAGAATCACAAATCCAAACATCGGTCGCACCCCCTTTTTTTAACAACGTCCCAACGGCAATACCTGCGGCACCTGCGCCATTGATGACAATGCGAACTTGGGACAATGATTTTTTCACCAGCTTCAATGCATTGGTCAAGGCCGCAAGAACAACAATCGCAGTGCCATGTTGATCATCATGAAAAATTGGAATATTCAATTCCTTTTGCAATCGCGCTTCAATCTCAAAACAACGTGGAGCCGCAATATCTTCAAGATTCACCCCCCCAAATACGGGCGCAATTCGCTTGACTGTTTCAATAATTTCCTCGGTATCCTGGGTCGCAAGGCAAATAGGAAAGGCATCAACTCCGCCAAATTCCTTAAATAACATGGCCTTCCCTTCCATCACGGGCATAGACGCTTCCGGTCCCAAGTTTCCTAGCCCCAACACAGCACTCCCATCGGTAACGATCGCTACCATATTTTGTTTGATCGTCAATTCATAGACCCGTTCAGGATCGGCGGCGATCGCCTTACAAACACGGCCAACACCGGGCGTATAGGCCATAGCGAGATCAGATTGTTGAGTTAGGGGAAAACGACTATTGACCGTAATTTTCCCCCCTTGATGCATGGCAAACGTACGATCGATGGAACTGACCACGATCACATCAGGAATCGCACTAACCGCTGCTGTAATCATTGCTGCATGGTCTTCACTAGAGGCATCGACATGAATTGACCGATGGGTCCGATCGCGGGTTTGTTCAATTAACTCAATCTGACCCAAACTTCCCCCAAGATCAGAAATAGCGGTGATGACGGAGCTAAGCATTCCGGGCCGATTAGGCAATTGCACCTGAAGGGCGATACTGTAACTCGGGTTTGGGGTCAGAGTGGCCATAATAAAACAAGATCCAGCTTTAGAAGCATAAGTTCAGCCTTTGATTTTAAGATCAATTTGGCCCACTAGAGCCGGATAGTCGCCAAAATTCCTGGCACAATAGGAGAAAGATAACTAACCAGCACGGGACTCTTCATGCCGACGCTCTATACCGAGATTGTGATTGAAGCACCACGACAAGCCGTGTGGGAGACGTTGGTCTATAAAGATCGCTGGCGGTTTTGGAATACATTTTTATACGACTGTAGTCCTCGGGCTGGGTTTGTGCCGGGGAAAGAGGTGTTGCTGGCAGTGCGGCGAGTTCCGGGAGATGAGCCGATCGAGTTTCGGGCAAAGGTGCGACAGGTGATGGATGGGTATGGGGTGCAGTGGCGGGCGGTGATTCCAGGATTTTCTAGCGATGTCTCCATGGAATTGCAAGAAGTTGGACCCGATCGTACCAAATATCTCTATCAAGAAAGGATCTCTGGAGCGATCGGGCGGTTTGCCTTATCATTCATTCGTGATGACCAAATGCGGGGAATACAGCGAATGGCTCAAGAACTCAAACGCTATTCGGAAGTGCTCTAGCATTCAATCCTATCGGGCATTTAATTACATCGAGCATTTAATTACATCGGGCATCCAATCCCTCCGATACTTACTCTGATACTCAAGCCACAATTCGTAAGGGCCGATCGTGAAATCCATGCATCACAGGCGGAGCAGCAGCAGCAGAGGTAATAGCGAACAATCGGGCAATCACTTCACTGTTATAAACCCGAAATTCACGCTCAATCGTTGTTGTTATTGACCGAACCGCTTGATTCAGGACTGTTGACCCATGCAGATCAGAGACCGATCGATGAAAGGTTCCCGGTGGAATGCGCAAAATATCGCCTTGAGAATCAAGCCGAACCATATGATAGGGAATATCCCAATCAAAATTTACGATATAAAAAGTCCGGCCACCTGCTAGAGCTAACAGATTATCTTCTTGGTGAGGATGAAGATAAAACTGCCAAAATCCAGAATGGGTATCATTGGGACTGACGGCTGGACCTTGATGAATAACCAAGTCTCGGGCATTGGATGTTGATACGGTGATATCAAAAAAACGAACACTTGGCGTATCGCGAAACTTGCGATATTGAAGAAGTTCAAACATAGGATTTTAGGGATATGGAATATTGGAAGTGGGTAG
>JAYUEU010000051.1:0-8245 GCA_043739065.1 Synechococcales cyanobacterium
AAAGTAGCCGATCGCCGTCCAGCAGCAGCGGTCCAAGCCCAATGCTCCCCGCCACAATCAGTTCAGACGTGATCGGCGATCGCCAAGTGCCAAAGGGAGCCACTGTCTTGGGCAATGGTTTTGTTACTGCTTTTGTCACTGCGACTGTCATAGGTTTAGAATCCAGACTATTGGATGGGTTATAATTTTTCCTATGGTACGGTATTCCATGGGTACGATGTACTCTTAGAATCGTTAGATTTAGTCGTCTTAAGAGTTTTCTTTTATGTCTGTTTATATCGGTAATTTGTCTTACACCGTTACGAGTGATGAATTAACACAGGTCTTTAATCAGTACGGCGTAGTCAAACGCGTTCAGCTTCCGATGGATCGTGAAACAGGACAGGCCCGAGGGTTTGCGTTTGTGGAAATGGAGACCGATGAACAGGAAGATAAAGCGATCGAAGAATTGAACGAAGCCGAATGGATGGGCCGTGAATTGCGAGCGAGTAAGGCAAAACCTAAGGAAGCCACCACGCCTGTTATGGCCGCTGGGACTCGTCCGGTTAAGTCCATCGATCGTCCGGTGGGTGAGAGAGCCGATCGTCCAGCCCGTAATTGGGTCGATCGGAGCAATGGTTGGTCGGATGGCGGCAGCGATAGCGGTACATTTCAGCGACGTTAATGCCAGCGACGTTAGAAATGAGTTGAGTAGAATCTAGGTTTAGACATCATGCGGGCTAGAGTCAGCGACGGCATTTTGTATATTCATAAAGACGATGTGCCGCCTTTTAAGAAGGGCGGTTCTATTGTGCGTAATAGTTATTTTTGGGCGATGAATTCCATATCATGTCGGGCATACCGAGAAAAAGATTGGGAATTCGAGTCGGAGGTTTGGTTTGCCTTGGCTAGAATGTTGAATTCATTTACTGAGTCAGGGTATTTGGGTTTGCGAGAAACTCAGCTTGAATTTGAGCCCGATGATGAAATCCCAGAATTGTTACGATCGGCTTCGACTTGGTTGTAGAACGAATCAATCAAAATTCATCAAAAGCTAGCGGAGAAACTTATGCTCGGACCTAATCTAAAAGATAAGCATCCAATGAATGGATTTCCGCAGGTTTGTTTTATTCAGAATACGGTATCTAACCCCAATATCATTATTGGTAACTATACTTATTATGACGATCCAGAGGATTCAGAAAACTTTGAACGGAATGTTTTGTATCATTTCCCTTTTGTGGGCGATCGGTTAATTATTGGTAAATTTTGTGCTTTAGCTAGAGGTGTAAAATTCATTATGAATGGTGCAAATCATAAAATGAATGGTTTCTCCACCTATCCATTTTTTGCCTTTCAAAATGGTTGGGAGAACGTATCGCCTCAACCCGGTGAATTGCCTTATAAAGGAGATACGATCGTTGGTAATGATGTTTGGATTGGATATGAAGCTGTGATTATGCCGGGAGTAACGGTGGGGGACGGGGCGATCGTTGCAGCAAAATCGGTAGTCGTGAGTAATGTCGCACCTTACACTATTGTTGGTGGCAATCCGGCCAAATGTATTCGTCAGCGCTTTTCTGATGAAATCATTCAATCTTTAGTTGAGATTGCTTGGTGGAATTGGAAGATTGAAAAAATTACGCGCAATCTAGGAATTATTGTTGCAGCAGATATTAAATCACTACTAAATTGTGAATAGTAGCGATTGGATGATCGATCGAAACTAATTCCGATCGATCATCCAATCAATTGAAACTATCTATTGAAGATCTACTTGTGCTTCTCGGAATCTGGTATTCAATGACTCACGATTTTCGGGCAAGGGTGCGGCGAGTTTTGTGACCATTTCTAGTAAAGATGGTAAAAGACGATTTCCAAATACCGCTAATTGACTCTGCCATCCGACTAAGATTTCAGATGATTCTCTTTCTAAACCTCGTACGAGCGCTTTTGCGACTAGTTCAGGGGTCGTCGGCATCACCCAGCGAAACCATTGGAATTTTCGGGCCATATCCGTATCGGTTAACGAAGGGAGTAGCGCAACGACGCGAATATTATGGGTGGCGAGTTCTCCGCGCAGGGCTTGTGTGAATCCTAGAATTGCAAACTTAGTGGCCGAATAGGTTGCCATGGTTGGTGCTGCAATCTTGCCCATTAAGCTGGAGACATTAACGATCGTGCCTTCCCGTTGGGTTGCCATTCGTCGTGCAATCAAACGGGTAATAGTATACATTCCCATGAGATTGAGCGAAAGTTCATCTTGAATCTGAGGCAATTGGGATTGTAGGAATGGCGTTTGGTGAGCGACTCCGGCACAATTTACAAGTAAATGAATCGGGCCATAATCTCGCCAAGCTTTAGCGACTGCAATATTGACCTCGATCGGTTGTGTGAGATCTAATGCTAAGGGAATTGCGTCAATCCCTAGAGCATTAATTTCATTTGCAACATCGTGTAGCCGATCGGGTGATCTTGCCACAATGATTAATCGTTTTACGTGTTGAGTCCGGGCAAATTCTAAGGCGATCGACCGTCCTATTCCACGCGATGCACCAGTGATGAGAATAGTTTTTCCTTGAATATTCATGGTATAGCCTCCAATGACTAAGAGTTTTACAGATTCTCGTTGTCTGGTTGTAACCAATTGAATGAATGTGAAATGAATTCGATAAACGATTTGCTTATCGACAGCCACACCCTAACAAAGCCATTCCAGAGTCGCAATGTTTATTAATAGAAAACCTAAATTGTTACATTTCGCTATGGTTCTCTCACAAATTGTTCTGGCTGGAAAGAGGCTATGAATTTTTGATTTATTAGGCTTAGGGGCGATCCCTAGCAGCGTCTTTTCCTATTTTCAGCGCGATCAATATGAGAATATAGTTTATTTAGGATGCTATATGAGGATTAAAAGAAAGAATAAATTCTGATATATCTCAACCTAAAAATACATAATTTAATAAAATGTATTGCTAATCACTCATTTTATGTCGATCGCTGACAGTGTTCCTACTTTATTTATGGAGCGATTTTAAGATGGGTTTATGAGGCGATCGTAAAATATTTTCTCATCCCTGTTGATTAAATGTAGTCGAAAGGAAATAAGGAACTTACAAATAATAGAAAATGGATCATTCGTCATGTATTACTCTATACATTCAAAATTATGGTGCAAATAATCGATCGTTCTATATAAAATATTGAATCCTTTCTTCAATATGCTTTGTGGTGACGATTATTTGATCGAATTTTGCGTAGATGAGATATATAACAAGGATAATGGGAGTTTAGATAAGTCAATCACCCTTCAGTCCCAAGATTGCTATACCGTCAGGTCACGCAGAAAGTAGAAACGATCGCCCCTCCAAGTGTCACATTTAATTCTACCAAGGTATCCAGTGAGGGGTGAAGAGAGTTCAATTAGAATATCGTAAAGTTCTCTATCTGAGAGATGCTGTGGAGAATTAGAAGAATCAAAAAACCCACAGAATCGTTCAATACCAATTTCTTTTAATCTATTCTTCTCTATGCAAGACTTAAATGTTGAAACGACATGAGATCGAAGCTTTATCTTTTCTAGATGAAATTCAATATAATCATTAAATTCCTGATCAACTTCACCCGGTTTAAGATATTCTTTAAGTTTAATCAAATCAATTGGGAATTGATTATGAATTTCTACCAATTTTTGTAATGTCATAGGTTTAATAATACTAACTCGCCATTGTTTGGATGCTGTGATAACGTCAGAAGTAGGTTTTCCAGGTCCAATAATGATTTTAGCAGATTCTAAGAATTCGCTAGGTGATTGTAGTCTCATTCCACCTAATTTAATTAATTCCTCAGTTGTTCCACTTGGAATTTTCTTGCCACATTTGCATTCGCCAGTCAATGGGTAAGGAGATGAGCAGAAGAAATCAAGACCTCCAGCACCACCTCTATGGGTTTCACTAATATGAAAACCCAAAAACTCTAGACTTTTTTTGACAATATTTTCAAAATCCGTTCCTGCTTGCCAGTTACTTTTTGGTTGACCATCTATCTCCTTACTCCGACTTCCAAGTTTATCAATAGTTTGAATCCATGAAAGATTATCTTCTAATAATTGTTCATCTTTATAATTACTCCAACCAAGAAAAGATTTAATATCTTGGTTCATTTTTTTAAAACCAGGAGAGTCTTGAGAAGTAGAGACCGTACCTTGAAGTTCTTCAAGTTCGGGATGTTCGGGTGGTGTAAGGTTTTCGAGCCTTTCCTTACGGTATGAAAATGTAGCCTCATTTAAAATAGGGCTACTAGATTGACTAGTTATAGATTGGGGTAATTTAAGAAATCCACCAACTTTCTCCCCAGAGATGCTCCCTTCAAGAATAATAGGGGTTTCTAGTCGGTGTATTCTTAGGACGTTTAGGAAAATTCGCTTTTTATCCTGAATTCGATCGTGCAAATATTCACGACTCCATATCGTATTCCAAGATAATGCCTCAGCTTGGTCAGAATCTGTGTACATTCTATTTGATATAAGTTCTGCCCAAGCTTCCACTTTAGGAGAATCCCCTGTAGAGCAAATCGCAAAGTTCTGACCAGAATTGATAAACATACGAGAGAGTACTGCTATAGATCGCCCTGAAATTAGAGCGATCATATCCTCTTCGGATAGACATAATGCGGTTGCAAGCGAAAAATTAGAAGTCATAGTTAATTACTCTGGTACCATCATCAAATCAAGCTCTAGAGACATCAAATCAAGCTCCATATGACTAGTATCAAGATCACTCGACAACAAATCATCAAGTCCAAAATCCTCATCAACTAAATCAGTGGGAATTTGGCCTGAAGGATCGCTAAGAATCTCACACAACAAGGGATTTCGTGCGATGGGATGAACCTCCTCCACAAACTTACGAAAATCTTCCTCACTAAAGTCTTCATAATCAAGATTTTTGTACATCTTATACAGAGTCAGAAGTGGCTTAAATTCTTCATCTTTAAATGAAACAAATTCACCACCCTGTTGAGTGCAAAGTTTCGCCAAGTGTTGATTTGCAACTCTCCAGCTAGCAGGGATTGATTTCTGTCTAACTAAGCATCCTCTTGTCAGGTCCAATGCAGCATAGTCAGTTAGGTATTTAATTGAAGATCCAACTGTTGTTCCATGAGAATGTTGTGAGACTGCGATTCCAATTTTAACGGGATTTCCTTGTTCTTCACCCAAGACTCGAAGTTGTATGAAGCCTTTGAATGATTTTTTCTTTTGCTTAATATCAGTATCAACGCCAGAGATAGTTACACCTTCAATACATTGATTTCGCAGGAAGTTGAAGCTAAATGATAGAGTGTCAGCAATTAAATCACTGTCATCTAGGAAATCCTCAAGACTTGATTCAATCGAAACATACTGTTTCTTCAAGCGATCGATTGGATCAACGTGTATATTTGGAATATTTTTAGCACACCATTGCAAAATTTCGCGAATATTAGGGCTGTTCTTACCATATTCACGTAAGTCAGACTCTTTAAATGGATACAGTGAATGAGGAGCAGATAGTTGATGTTTCTCATAAAAAGACTTGAGGTAAGTCTCAACTACATTCACCACATCATCAGGCTTTAAAGGCTTTAGTTCTAATTGACGCTCAGCGATTCGGTCGATAACAGCGTCAGCCCCAGATACAACCTTGATCTGCTCTCGCCAAGTTTTGTCATAGGTTGCAGTTAGCAAAACTCCACGATTTAATTGGTTAAAGACATCTTTACCGAGACTCGCAACCACCATAGCCCTAGTAAAACCACCATACATTGCATCATCTTCATCTGCTGATTCTGTACCATCTAGTTCATCAAAGCAAATGACAGGAATTGTATAGGTTCCAATCAAATTAAGAATTTGTTTAGACATGCTAAATGCACGACTATCTCGGTCATCATGATCTAACTCAGGAAGTCCTAAGAGTTTTGACTGAACTTCAGATAGTTCTTTTCCAGCAAGCCAACTAATTGCAAATTGTGCATGGGCTGGAGATAGAGTCCAAACAATCGCCCGCGCAATATAGGGATCATCAAGCTCATACTTACTGAGAATTTTATTAGTATAGGCATCAACTGCATTAGGATGCTGAGATAGGACAGATGGGAATCGAGATACAACTTGTTTGGGCTGGTGAGGTTTCCCAGTTGCCTTACTAATCAAGGCAGTAGCAAGTTCTTGCCATTGCATCACATCATGACTTCCAATCTTACGAAGGCTAGAGGAAACACTCTGAAGAAATTGGGATTTAATAGAGGTAAGATTCCCATACTCAGACATATAAATGAAGAATCCTCGTCCTTCGACTTTCAAGCGATGCCGAATTCTACTTAGGATATGTGTTTTACCTCTCCCTTTAGGTGCTAGAAGCGCTACTCCCAGAGAGATGTCATTCTTACTAGCTCTTTGAATAAGCTCAAAAACGCCATCAGAAACATGAGAATTGATTGATGCAATATCTAGAAAATTATCATCCCAGATTTGATTACTTTTAGTTATACTATGTCCTTCAAACGGACTAAATTCTTGTAGTGCTTGTAATACTTTTTGCTCTGGAGTTGATGAAGTAGCCATGATGTGGATTTGGATTTAGAAGTATTGGTGGATAAGGATTTGAGTTTTAACGCAGTGGTTTAGATATCAAGACGCTTTGCATAGCATCGTAATTTTCCAAGATTTGTAGTGACTGAATCTTCTAATTTGTCAGGAGCACTATCTTCCACAGTTCCTTCTAGCAGTTCAAAATAATCATTGACTTGCATCTCAAAGAGCCATTCACTAAACTCACTCCGCGACACCCGATCGCCGATCGCCCGACGAATCCGATAAATCGGCACTAAATTATCCATATTAAAATCACGATTCAACGCATCGTAAACCTCCAACGCCACAGTCTTAAACGCTTCATAGGACTCGATCTCACTCACCGCCGCCTTCACAACAGGACTACTTACGGACTGCGATCGGCACCACTTCAGCAAATCATTCGCCATCTTCGCCCCAATCTGCGACCCAAACTGAAACTCATCCCCAGCCAACGCCTCAATCAGCAACGCCTTACCCGCATCAGTCAACGAAAACAACTTCCCATCTGCCGAAGCCACGATCGCCCCCGAAGTCATGAATCCCTCACGAACCGCATTCGTCTCCGCAGCCTTACAATTGAACCGTTTATTCAATGCAGACTTCCCGATCGAACGCTCATCCGCCGCCCACAGCACCAACAAAACCCGCACTTCAAAATTCGTCATCATATCCGCACCTAAAATTCCTGAATGAGTCTGTCTAGCACAAAAGCAAAAATATAAGTGCCGATCGGGGGCGATCGGCACTCGTTATCAAATAAAATGGTCCAAATAATCCCGACTCATAAATCTGTCAAATAAACCAAACATCGATCGAGTAAGTCTCTCTCAATGGCGGAAAATCACCGCTAGCTCACACAATACCCAAAAAATTTAAGGAAGACACTGACGCAAATCACACATCTCCCAAAAAAGAATCATCGATCGCCGCAAGCTACCAAAAGTAATACCTGCAAATCCTCTTAGTTTCCGGAAAATTCCATAAAGTCACCGACCTTCCGCATAAAACGATCGTAAACCCCAGCGCCACATAGGAAATGGTTTAAAAAGTCTTTTCATTTGTATCAAAAGACCCGATCCCCCTAAATCCCCCTTAAAAAGGGAGACTAAGAGTCGAATTCTGGTTCCCCCTTTTTCTTTTTCTGGTTCCCCCTTTTTAAGGGGGCTAGGGGGATCGAGTCACAACTGTCACAGCATTCGACTTTTCAAACACCATCTCAAAAGAGTCCGCAACCCAACGATCGACAAAAAATCAAACTACACCCCTAAATCCAAAACCCGACTCTCGCCCTCCGGCGCATTCACAAAATGTTGCATCAATAAAAGCCCCACAATCGTCCACGTTTGATACGTCCGAGCCTGCTGTCCAATCCAATACGCTGTCGGACCATCGTGATACTCCGCCCATTGTTGATCCGGCAACTGACGCAACATCAACTCATAACAATTATTCAAAAACGACTTCACCGTATATTGCAAATCCTCGGGCAAACTGTGATTTTGACGTTGCATCGCAATACATAAAAACCAAGTCAAAGAAGCCCAATGCCCCCCATTGTGATAACACCACGGCAAATTCTTCCGATCGTACCCCGTCTTCTTCCGCCAATCCGTATCCTCAAGCGGTGGATGACAAATCCGCAACGGCATC
>JAYUEU010000052.1:0-4274 GCA_043739065.1 Synechococcales cyanobacterium
GGGACGCGCCTGCATTCTCAAGGGGATCTGCGAGTTCGATTTCTTTTGCAATCGTTACGCCATCGTTGACAATCTGAGGAGAGCCATACTTCTTCTCAAGCAAGACGTTGCGCCCTCTAGGACCAAGCGTGACCTTCACTGCATCTGCCAGAGCATTAACGCCGCGTTCAAGGGCTTGACGGGCATCTTCATTAAAAACAACTATCTTGGACATAGAGATTCCCTAGGGATAATTCAACAATTACAAATATTCCGAATAAAATTTTAGCACTCTCGGTTAGGGAGTGCTAAAAAAATCAGGGTCGGAAAACCGTATTGATGCCTAAGGGATGGAAACTTGAGGCGATTTTAGAAAATTACGTTTAGAAAATCACGCCGATTACGTATCGGATTAAGTATTGAAGAATGGTTAAGGATACGGACCCGATAAGAATTCCAACAATGCCATTGGTTATTCGGAAGCCTCCGATCGCAACGTCTGTTATCCAGAAGGCCGCCATATTAATCACGAGGGCGACCGGGGCCAAAATCCAAGTCATGTTAAAGAGGTCTTCAGCTCGCTGGGTAAAGATGTTGATCGCGCCAAACACCAAAGCGCAGACAATAGCTGTGACAGGACTGTCGATTTCAATGAAGGGAAAAACTAGAGACAATAGATAAAATGCAACCGCTGTGACCAAAAGGGTAAAGATTGCTTCCAAAACCCAGTTCTGTGATTTAGGTTGAGAAGCAGCTCTGACAGCGGGCTTTGCAGCTTGGGCCAAAAGTGCGATCGGATGATCCGACAGAAAGAAGGTCGTGATCTGATTATTCAACATTAAGTCCATGATTCGTAACTCCTAGGAAAACAAGTGACAGAATAAACGAAGGCATTCAAGTAAGAATTTAGATGCTCAGCACCCAAATTTAATCCCCATTTGCAATCTTTAAAAATAGTATAAATTGGGCAAAAAACTCGTTTTTACTCTATTTAATCTAATATTCTGCTCGAACTTTATCAACAAAAAACATGCTTAACATCTAACTTAAGATGTGGTTTTCACGAGACAAATATTACGAATTATCTCGCAGGCTGAGGAGTTTGAGAATTCTTAGGGCTTAGTGGAATCGTCTGTGTTTTGGTATTAAAGTCCTGTGGCCCAGATCCAGTATTGGGGAGCGGCGTGGTTGATGTATTTGGAGTGACAAGATTTGAATTTCCAGGGTTAGTAATGGTTGGGTTAGGCGTTAATCCTGGACTATTAGCTCCCGGAATACCTAAATTACTATCCGGGTAGAGCAGTGGGTTTGATCCCGGCGATCCGTAATTAGGTAGACTACTAGGATCTGAGGACCCTGGAAAGCCGCCGGGAGTACCATAGGGGTTGGAATTGGGATTAGGCAAGTAAGGATTGAGCGTTGGACTGGGTTCAATTTTTGGCGTAGTTGCAAGAGCGACTCGACGCACACCACCCACTTCTCTGAGGGAATCCAACAAACCAATCACATCGCTGTACATGGCAGTTTGCGACGCATTTAAGACCAGCAATCCATCAGGACGTTGGGCCAGATAGGTTTTGGCACGATCCATTAGTGCGGTCCGATCGGCGACTTGTTCTTGTCCCACTAAAAGCTCACCGCCCGGTTGTAAGGTGATAATCAACCGATCGGGGGCTTGAACGGTTCCGGTTTTGGCTTGGGGCAAGTCAACATTCACAGCTTGGGGTCGTTCCGTTTGCACCACCGCCAGAATGAAAAACGTCAGAATACAAAAAATCACATCAATCAACGGCAAAATCTGAATCTGTCCGTCGTCGGTGGCATTGTCAAGATTGATTTTCATGGGAATCGCTTAAATCAAGTTACAAGGTCAGTTTTCCGTCGTCCAAACTGGATTCGTAGCGATCGAGCCTGGGAGTATTACGATCGTCAGTTTTTTCGTACTGCCACTTTTGACGGTAAAGCAATTCCACTTCATTTCCAGCCCGTCTAAATATTTTCGCTTGATTGAACACCAAGCCTTGAAAGATTCGATAAAACGTCAGAGCAAACAACGCAACAATAATTCCCGTCGCCGTACTGATCAATGATTCGCCAATCCCCCCTGCGGCATCTTTGCCCGCTTCAGTTCCAAGAGCCGTAAAAGTAATCGCGCCTAAGGTCCGAATCAAGCCAAGTACGGTTCCCAGCAATCCCAGCAACGGAGCCATTGCAATAACGGCTTCTAAAATCTTGTCACCGCGTCGCATTCCTGCAAGTTCATCATCGGCGCTAGACTCAAGGGCTAACCGGAACAAATCTGGGTCGGGCGATTGAAGCTGAAGGGCTTGCAGCAAAAAGCGTCCAACGGGTTGATCGTAGGCTTGACGAGCAATTTCGGTAGCCATGTCCCAGTCTCGACGAGTTGCATCCAGAATACGATTGACGATTTCCTTTTCTTTGTTTAAAACGTTGAACCAAAAGCGCGATCGTTCAAAAATCACCGTTACGGTCAAAATCGATAAGGCCAAGAGAGGCAAAATGGTAACCCCGCCTTTGCTAAATAAATCGCCAATGCCCATAAATTCCTCACACAGCTTCGCAAAAATTTTACACTCGTTTTTAGATTCGTTAGGGCGAAAGTCTTGCTTTTCCCCAGCGATTTTTTTTGTACCAAGCGGCGATCGCTGGAACCCAAGCCTCAAAATGCGGAAAAATCAAGTCACATAATTGCTGACATTCCAATTGGGCATCGTCTTTTGCCCGCAAATCCATCAGGTGCATAAGCGATCGAACATTCGCCGACATAACCCAGTGTTGCCGGACATCAAAGGCGATCAAACTGCGCGCATGTTCTTCACTAAAGCCTTGGCTAATTCGTTTTGCATAAAGTTTTGCGCCCTCCAGACACCAGGCGATATCTTCGGTTCGGAGTTCTTCGGTGTAGTCGTATTTTTTGCCCTGACGATCGGTATACGCTCCCAAAGGCCGTAGATAAAAGACTTCTTCAACATCTTTTGTTCCGTCTGCTGCCTCTAGAATTTTTCTCCCTGTATAGCGGAAAGAGTTGTGGACGACGACACCATTAGCGACAAAGTTGTGCCATTCTCCTTCGACTTCTAGGTCATAAGTGATCTGCATTCCTAGATATTCAACTTGAACCACTTTGACAGGATGTGCCATTAGTTTGCGACCTTCTGGTTTGGGCTTTGGCTTCCAGTCGATCGGGGCAGTGATGGGCTGAAAGTTCTCGGCAAAGATAGACTCAAGGTTTTGCTGATGGATGTTTTCGTGACAGCCTTTACAAACTGAGATGAGATTGTCGAACTCGTAGGCTAGAGTTTCGTCCGCGAAAACTGGAACTAGATGGTGGGCATGGAGTTCGCCGCCTCGGACACCACAGGATTGACAGATATAGTTGAACTTTTCGTGGATTTGAGGCGCAGTCTGGCGAGTCCAGGCCCCAATCAGAGTTCGATCGTCTGAAACACCTCCTTTCCAGAAGTTAGAGTCAGCCCCACGACGAGTATGTTTCGCAGCATTTTTCTGACGAATCTGGCGACTTTCTGCTGTGAGACTAAGCTGATAACCACCACGATCTTTGTTCCAGGGTGTTTTTGTCCCGGAACTACGTTTGTTTAGCGTTAACCCATGGTGATATACCCATTTTTTCACACACTCGATCGAACACCCTGCAACATTTGCCATTTCATCGGCATGTCGTCCCTGATTGAGTTGAGTTTCAAGCCAAGTCCGATCGCGGTAAAGCCCTGAACCGACAACTTGCTTCAACCCTTTTTGATGCGCCGATCTCAATGGAATGCCATGCTGTTTGGCCCAGTGACGAATCACCTCAGAAGACGTGTTACAGAGGTCCGCTATTGCCCGCGCCGTTAGACCTTTTGCCGCTTGTGCTGCGAACCAAGATTTTTGACTGTAGATGGCATCAGTGCGGACAACGCCGTTACACATCACCGAACATTCACGAGTAATTGCTAATACATGCTGATTTTGAGGATCAGTTACAAGACCGATCGCATCGCCCATGTGCTGCCAACCCTGGGTCGTAAACAGGCGATGGTTACTGGTGCAGTCTAAAGTTTTGCCATCCTCTAGGGTGAGGCGATAAACAGGCTGGGGGCCGCTACACATAACATCTTGAATACGGCTATTCTCAAACACTCCGGTAGATTCATTGAGAACCCGCAACTTCATCCGTTTGAGGCGTTTTTTGCAGTCGCGGCGATACTCACCCGGAGCTTCACCTTGACGGCCTTTAACCTTGCGCTCACGAACTGCCTTCTCACCATTGGTCC
>JAYUEU010000053.1:0-15243 GCA_043739065.1 Synechococcales cyanobacterium
TTTTTTTGTCCGCTTTCTTATCCCAAGCTCGCTTTAATTTAAGTCTTGTAATGTCTAAATTTGTCCTGATCTCTTATTTTCAGAAGCGATCGGAATGAGAGGAAGAAGCATGACAACAAGGCGTAGAACTGACGATCGAGTGAAAGAACTCCACGATCGCCTTTAAATTCAGTTTGTTCGATTCACTTCTAGATTAAAGACAAATTTAATAGCAAGAAAAATTCCCTTGATTAACGCGCTGCCTTTGTCCTTTACGAGTCTCACCCAACAACGTAGACATAATCACACAACGTTGTTCACTGACCGATTTCGATACCAACGTCACCCGACCAAGTTGCCCTGTCACCGTCCCATCATCATCCAAAACCATAAACCATTGATCTTTATTTTTGATTTGGCGAAATGTTGTTTGGTTAGTGTCGATCGTAATGTTTTGAAATGTACTGCGCCATTCGATCGGCATATTAGGATCAGTAGTAACTCCCCAACGGACGACATCTCCGTACTGCTCAATCACAAAACGATAGGGACGACGCTGCGTTCTTGCCAGATGTTGACCTAGCTTAATAGAACCTTGAATTTGATCTTGAGCAGCACTCAATTGTCGCGTTGCATGAAAACTATTCCAACTGGGAGCAGCGATCGCACTCAAAATACCAATAATGGTCAAAACAATCATTAATTCCAATAATGTAAACCCTGCTGCCCGCTTTCCAGCTTTCAGAAAAAGTTTTTTAATAGATTTAAATTGCATAGCTAGGAAAACTTTAGATTGTTTCTACATTCTTAAGAATTCCCAAGGAAATGGACGATTAAACATCTCTTAAAAATCACCACATAAAATACTTCCATCAGTATTCCTTTTTGAATTGCCCTCACTTAATCCACCTAGGAGCGTTTGCACAATGAGGCAACGGGGCTGAGCATTTTGATTTGCTGGTCCGGCTAATTTAAATCCAACAATAAAAAGCGCAGCATCACTCCCACCGTCCACTGCCTTCGGAACGTCAGACAAGTTGCGATTGATAGCACCATGGGCATCAAACACTAACCGTGCATAATCTACGTTTTTACCAATATAAGCACCTGTTTGAGCCTTAGTCACATCCGTATAAACAACTGAACCGGGCTTCACATCACCACCGCCTAGGGTTTGCCAATTTAATGTCGTTAAGTCTAGAACGCACTCAGTTGACGCAGAAGTAACGCCCGCTGTCGCGCATCGGGCAACGGAAAGACGAGGCGGGTCACTTTTTTCATCAAGAACGACAGCGCGCGCGGTTTGAGTTGTTTTCGCTTGAGTTTGAGCTAAGCGAATCGCGTCAGCGGCTTGAGAACGCACAGTATTAATTCGGCGATTATTTGTGAATGCTAGCCAGCCTGGAGCAGCGATCGCAGACAGAATAGCAATAATAATGATGACAACCAAAAGCTCAATTAATGTAAAACCGTCATTAGACTGGCGCGATCGCGATCGAAAATACTTCATCATGTCCAAACCCTCCCCATTTCAATTGGATTAACATCAGCTTCCCGATCGTTGCTTAGCATAAACTCCTCGTCCCATCACCTGGGCCTCCATCTGAAATGGAACATCGCCCGTCGCTTGTGGAATTGAACCACGACCCGCCGCATTCCCTTGAATAACTACACGAACTTCCGGATTCTCGTTAGTCGAACCTTTGCGAACACAAACATAAAATGAAGGAGTAAAATTCTCGAAGTTAGCTACTTCAAAATTATTCTCACAATACCCAGTTTTATTATTCGTAATGGGCAAGGGACCTGGGCGTACATAATTTACAAAATCTGTAAGCACAACATTTTGAGACACATTTACTGCGGGCGTACCAGCAGCAGGAACTGTATCGCTTGAAGCATTGGCTTGTAAATTAACAATTCCACCATTAGCCTTGCCGAATGGCCAAGATAAAGGTCTTTTATCATCGGAAGCTACCGGAGCGACCCACCCTGAACTTTTTACACCATTAACAGAGCTTTCCGGAAAATGAGGAAGAGTATAGCGCATAATTCGGGCTTGACCACGCCATATATTATTGGTATTTTTAGTATTGAAAGAGTAAACGACTAAGGTGTACATTCTCTGGGCTATACAGGGGACGCGATCGATCGGATTGTTCGCAACTGTAAGACCAATACTTGCAGCGTTCATCTTGCAATAGCTCGCTACACTGTCTGGTAAAGGCTCTGGTTTCCAAAAAGCTAAAACTGGGATGTTGTCAGGGGCTGTTAAGTAAGCTGGCAGATAGTTTAGTATGCCAGGACACAGACTCTGCTGCCCACGACTATCAGCAGCAGCAGCACCTTTACCTGATAAGCAACTCACCAAATCCGTAGGCGCACCAGGAACACTAGACGTAGACTCGTCCACTGCCCCATAGACGTAGAAAGATTCTCGGAGATCACGGGTGATGTAGTCCATCGCCATTTGCATATCGCGCTGGGTATCACTACGAGCTGAATCTTTTTGGTTAATGCCCAAAACTTCTACAACGAGATAAAGCAACCCACTGACAATCAGTCCACTGATTAATATCGCCACCAGCAATTCGATCAACGTGAACCCTCGCCGATCGGTGCGCTTAGGCAACATCCGCAACAACATCCGCAGATGCTTATCTCGTCTCGACGACCCGCTTTTCATGTCATTGCCCCTATAAAAATATCTGAACCAACGATCGTCTCCAGCCTAGCCCAAACACTCTATTCGCAAGTTGTTCCCCCAGCCTTACAGAGAGCACGATAGTTGTTGAGAGAAGCAGACGCGTCACTTTTCGCAACCGTGGCATACAGGACCGCAAGCGGACGGGTTCCAGCTTGCCCGGTACCTGTCGTACCCGTTAGACTAGCCTTTTCTTTCTGTAATGCTGTAGTACTATTCTTTGCAATAGCAGAATAGACACGAACCCCAACAGAAAATGCCAATGGCTGTCTCTCATTAACAGGTAAGGCTGATGCTGAACAAGCTAGTCCATCGGCACAAATTCCGTCATTCCTAAAGATCTGAACTAAGAAATCGGGTTTCGTACAGTCCAAATCAGTCGTTGTCTTGACAGGCAAATACTGACCAACATCAGGGTATTGCTTATCTGGCGGGACCGCCGCCGTAGTAGCTGTAGCGGCAACAGCGGGTTGAAGAAGTGCAACGGTGTTACATTGTGGCGTGGTTGCCTGCATTGAAGTCCATTGAGCCGAAGGAAGCGGACCAGCGGGATTAGGACGTTTACCAGGCGTAGCAGTAGTATCGATCGCAGGTAGTTCAAGTGCAGTAGAGCCGCCCCGTTCAACTTTTGCCCGTACCCTATCGATCGCAGCTTGAGCGATCGATAGAGCTTGCTCGGCACGACGGTTCTGAACCCGAGTCCCTGTGGCCCAAAAGATAGGCGGTGAAATAGCAACCACAGTGATGCTGATAATGATAATTGCGACCAATGATTCAATTAGAGTAAACCCGTCAACTGAAGACTTCGATCGGCATAGGGAAGCCTTAGTAAGCAGGAACCACAACGAATCCACTAGATGTTTAACTTGACGTTTCATATCAGTATTCCTCAAGTTAATTTGTACAATTTAGATTCGCTGCGCCAGTGAAGTTATTCGTTTTAGCAACCTGACATAGATTTTGGATATATGGGTCGTTAATTTGAGGTTCACTGTAGAACTCGTTTCGAGGGGTCTTAACTATCACAAAACGGGAAGCTGCCGGACCCGCCGGAGCTAGCTGCAATGCCACATCATAACCCCATTGACGGTTAGGAGCACCGTAATACTCAAGGTTTTCGTTACCGTCAAAAGGCGGGGTCACCGCACCAGAAGCATCATATTCCCAAGCCATCATCTGGAATGGAGCCGTTGCGTAGTTGCTAAAATTCAACTGCAAGAATGAACCAACGTAGTCTAAGGTGGTACCTCCCCAATTCTCCATAAAGCGAGGAAAATTATGTAGACCACCGTAGCTGTTTCCAGGTTGAGACGGGACAATACCACTAACTACAATGGAATTGATATTGGTAGCATCATTAGCCCGCAGAGATGAAGCATCTATGAGCTTACGAACTCCACCAGTCTTCTGGATTGCTCCAAACTTCATGGCTTTCACATTAGTATCAGGCGAGTTCTTATCTGCATAAGCATATGTAGTCCCTACCGCCGAAAGTTTTTGATCGATTTTAGCAGCATCATAGGCCGTGGTCGTTGGGAGACCGGACGGCTGACTGAGTAGAGGAAGGCCAGAACGCGAAATCTTAATGGGAGTGGCATAATCACCCCCAGGCATTGTATTTGCGCTAGGTTCATAGCTGCTAGCTGCTAACGCATTGTAGCTAGTCACATTTGGATTTTCACGCAACCAGTCATAAAGGCTCGTCTTGCCTGTCACCGCTGAATTAAGCTGAGTGTCAGGCCGATCGGAGTTTTTAAAGGACGTATATCCGGTACCAGATGCACAACCTAGACCATACAAACCCGTTTTTGTGAATGACGGACCATCATGGTAAATGCTGCGTTGGGATGGATTGGTGAGTAATTGCGTCTTCGGGTGAAATTGATATCCTTTATCAACACCCGGGTCATTGCTAACAAACATATCTGAAATACTGCCATCGCAGAAGTTATCAGAAAGAATGGAAATCGAATCGGCAAGCAATTCTGTAGGTCGCCAACGATCGCCCACTAAGCTCGCAAATCTGTCATCTTTTGTACCGGTGCTGCCACCACCACCCCGGCTATAAAACTTGTTTTCATCAAAGTCCTGACCTCGAATCAAGGCAGCAGTTCCTCCTGTGAATTCTTCTAGAGGCTCACCGATCGTATCATCTGAACCTGCCTGATGTCGGTTCAAATCACCTTGGATATATAGAGGTTGATCTGAGAAGAACGAGAGACCTCTATAGTTATCAGCAGCCTTATATATTCCAGACTCATAACCCGTATCACGCTTCACTTGACGACCATTTCTCAGACGGAAGCCATGAATACGACGACTTGGATCAGGCAGATAATCAACTGACTTAATTGAGATTCCACTAGCTTGCAGAGGTGGATCCGTGAGTGTTGCAGGTTTGGTGGCATCCATCCTTGTTCCCGAAGGACGGGCGATCGCATCTTCACGAACGGAGTCTTCACGGAACGCATAGACAATCCCGCTCATAGGCAGCAATGGTTCCCCACGTTGTCCACCTTGTAGCCTTGTCTTATAACTCCGCATCATCCCAACATCAAGATCTAATGTCCGAGCAAGCATCAATTGCCGGCCATCAAAGAAAGCCCGATCGAGGAACGGTACGGCAACAGGTATATTAACTAACGCCGTCCCCAAGAGTGTGGGGGCTTCAATAATGTTGGTTGGCACATTTGCATTATTAGGCGTAGGTGCTGTACCAATGACATTAGTAGACGAAGGTAAGAACCAATTGTCAGTAGATGAATTTTGCAGGGCAAATCCTGGAAGGTTACGGGGTTTGATTGCAACAAGATCTACCTTGAAGTCTCTAGTAGGGAAAACTGGTCGTTTTTCGTCAGGAAAACGGGAAACGGCTGGAACAGCACCTGAATTTGGAAATGATGTAGGAACAGCGGCATTTACGAACGTATCACCAGTGAAACTTGGAGACGGCTCATTTGCGACAACACTTTGAACAGGCTGAAACCTATAGCTACCCAGTGACGATTGAACATAAGGATCTACAACGTAAGATTCCTTATCCGTACTCTTTAACCCCAACTTTTTCTGATCCGGTGTGCCATCCACAACCGTATAGCTTCCGGGTTGACGAATATCAATAGTACTGGTGAGAGTACCATTTAAGTCATGTATTTCCTGAGGGAAGATGTAGTACAGTGCCGGAAATTTCGGCATAACAACAGGACGTTCCTGATTTTCATCAGAAATACTGTAAGCCTTACTCAAATCGTAATCTGTGGGCTTCGGCGGTGAGGATATGGCTGGAATATTCAATGCACCACAAAGTCGAGACAATCCTAAGCGCGCTCTTACTAATTTTTGCGCCTTTACTGCATCTAATATAGGCGAAGGTGCGAAATCAGCGATCGGTTTAGGCGTGCCGTCATCGTTGACTGACACCAACAGACCTTTAGCCACGTCATCTCCCCGTAAAGCGCTATCGGCTATTGCAAACAAGTCTGGATCGCAGGCAGATGGATAAACCGCAAGTTCGGTGCTACTTCCTCTAGACGGCAATTGAATTGCATAGTGACCAAACGAAGGAGAGGGGCGAAACCCAAAGGTCCGATCACGTCGAATCTGGAAATTGAGCATAATTAGCTCAGCCATTCTCAGCTTGCTATTATTAACCGCCTCAACCCCATACCCTCTATTTGTCGGATCTAAGTTGGCATATCGCTGTCTCAGAGCTGCAATGTATGCCTCGGGTGGCACGCTGTAGTAATCACGAGGATTAATCGCGTCTCTGGTTGTACTCGTTGACTTGTATTGAAATTGCTTAATTAACGCTTTCGGTAAAACCCGATTCGTTTCATCCGCATTTTCATTCATTAAGTCATACAGATCTGCACCCAACTGCAACATCAGTCTTCCGTTTTGAGTGGTGTTATTCAGCCCTAGTCCGCCAGCAATATTATTAATCGGCTTGGTCGGGTCGAATTTCTGAACCGTATCAATTTCATAGGCAAGCATTCCAACGGTGCAAGATGCCGTTTGAATATAAGTCTTATCCGCCGTTGAAAGGCTGTCGTAGGAGGTACCAGAATCTATGAGGTCTAATGCACGACGGAGATTTGAGAAGTTCCCCCACATGCTCAATGCAGGATAGGGATGCATCACATCATTTTGTTTGGGTGGGAATGCACCATCTGGATCTCCAGCAAAGTGTGCCAAATTTCGTAGGGCAATTCCTAATGGCTTGTCTGCTGCGATCGCAGCCGTAAACGCGCCTAGATTTCCCGCTGGTGGCTCAAATTCCCAACCATTAGTTCCGCGCCCTGAGAAAAAGTCTGATAACAAATCGACCGGGTCAGTTAGAGATGTCGCATTAAATCGGGTCGGGACAAAGTTAGTGGACTGGCGCAAGGTCGTCGGAGTACCGGGATGGGCCGTTGTTGCTAAGCAAGCAAACGGATAATCTGCCCCCAAACCCTGATTAATAAAGTCAGTGTGATATAAGGCAGTTGCCTGAACAGCCGCTAAGTTATCACGTAAGGTTCTGTGCTGCTGCTGAACATGAGAAATAGTCGTACCCGATTGGACAGGATATGGCTTAACGCCAGGCGGATATAGCGGATCGCCCTCACGCTCACCTTTGGTTGGATCAGAGGAAATATATCCATCACCCGAATCACCAGGGACTCCACTAGTAGGCAGATCTCGTGGAGTGACCCAACCGAAAGGATTCCCCAACTCTAGACGCTCACCCACCAAAATACGAAGCCCCTCATTTCGGGCACGAGCCTCCCAGTAGCCATCCGCCCCAACGCCTTCATCCGTAAGGTCTTTTGCGTCAGACTTGGGAGTGTTGACATTTTTAGTAGTTAAATAACCCTGAGCGCTTGGAATTGCATAGCCATATCCAGTTTTAGCCGTGTCATTACGATCGGGAACTGGAGCGGATGTCGTAACTGCACCGCCACCGGAAGAAGTAGTAGACGAGGGATAAGTTGACTTTGGCCCCCAACGACCATCAGCTCTTGATAAATCGTCAATATAAGGAGTTGCCTCCTTTTTAAACTGAATTCGCTGCTGAAGATTACTATTGTAAGTCGGAGATGGAATAACATTGTTTGAATTATTTTGTGAATAGGGAGGAGAACCACCTGTTCCGAGTTTTTGAGTTTGTCGCGTGTCTTGGGTCAGGATAGCAACTGGATCGCTGAAAACATCCTTAGGCTTAACTGTGGGCTTAGCAGTAGCGTTATTTTTATCAATAATAGTATCCCACGTAGGCTGCCCAGCTTGCTGATAGTGAGGTTTGAATCCACCGCCTGTATCAGTTAGAAATCCCATCGTTCCGGCAACAATGGCACCTTTAAAACTGTCTTGAACACTACCCGTTGTAATTGAGATTTCAGAGTTATCGATCGGAGGATAGAGGCAAGAGTTTTTTGAACTAATCAAGTACGATTGAAACTGCTGCGTCTGGCCAGAACTACTTCCAACAATCAAATTGCCTTCTGTATGCATAGCACCATTAAAACGGAAGGGAGGACCGGGAAACACCTCCAAGTCATCACGGAACCATGCGCCCCATTTATTTCCTTTACTTATCTCACGATCTTGATGGAATTCAATTGTAGTAGCGGCAGCTTTTGCAGTATCTGGAACAACTAAAACATCCACTTGGAAGTTTTTGCGGACTACCGAAGTATTAGTCGGATCATTGAACCAGCCGACAGATGTAGCGGTCGCAGAAGTAGATGGCAATTGACAAGCTGAACCCGTTTCAGTTGTTAATGGACCGTGGCGGACAACACCCTGAGCCGATTTGTCTTTATCGCTTTGCGTAACTAGTAAGCGTTGAGATTTAGCCGGATCTGCGTCCGTAGGAGTCCTAAAGATGATTGAATAAACAACGGTTGCATCTTCTTTCCCATCACCATCGGTATCTGCTCGGAAAGACCAAGCATTATCTTTACCCGGCGTATTTGGCAGATCGAGAGCTGTTTCTCCTGGCAAAAGATAAGGATTAGCCGCGTCACCCGTTTGGCCTTCAATCAACGATTGCGGAAAGCCAACCCCATCATTCAGCATCATCTTGGCAAGATAATCTTCCGCAGGAACACCACCACTGGGATAACGATTATCTTGGCTACTATCAAACATGAATTCCAACTTCGATCGTGCCCGATCGATCGCAGGAGTTGCAGCATTATAAATAACCCGCTGCTGGTTACTCGTAATGACTTGGATGTTACGAGTATAAGCCCGATAGGTTAATGCTCCCACCGACAACGACACCACCAAAATCAGCATTATGGCCGTCGGTAGAACTATCCCTGAATTCGGGGAAACCTTACGACTCATAACAAAAGCTGAGCGCAATAGCCAATCGATTGTACCTTTAGTCATCGATCGACACAGACGAGTGACCTCGCGGGTGAAGGTCTGAAATGCTTTGGAAAGGTTACGGTTTGACATAGCGGTGATGTGCTAGGGAGACGATTTTGTAGAACTTCTGGAGAGTGGGACATTCCACTGGTCGAAAAATGGATTTATCCGGGACGATCGTAGGACATACTGTATAGAGTGATAGTTTAGCCGATGAACTCAGGAATGGATGGAGACTCACCTGTTTAGAGAGAAATAATTCACTCGTAATTAAGCTAAAAAATCGCCATAAAAGATATCGAAATCAAATCCTAAACCTAATTTAGTTGTACCGGATCCTAATAAAAATGTCCAAACCTCTTGGAATATTTTAGTAATAATCATTTCGGGGGCTTCATGAGGGCTTCATGTTTTATAAGCCTACCCAAAACAATCGAATTTGATTAACATCAGATTCAAAATAGAACAAAAAAATTGAGACCGTCTACTCTGATAACAATAAAATAGCCCCCGTGGATTTCCACCGGAGCTACTCAATCATCTATTTATCACATCTTATTCATCGGATGATGTCTAGGCATCAGTAACCGAATTTAGAATTTGTTCAGGTTGACACCCAATTGCTTAGCATAAACCGCCAAACCCTTAAGCTCAATGGTTTTGATGGCTTTGGTTGAAAGGTTCAAACGCACAAAACGCTTACCTTCAGCCCACCAGAGACGCTTCCACTGAAGATTCACACCTTGTAATTTCTTAGTACGACGGTGGGAGTGAGAGACCGCGAAAGCATTGTTGGCCTTCTTGCCTGTTAATTCACATACGCGCGACATAATTATTCTCCGCTTATTACTATTTCTTCAAATGTCCAGTCTGTAATCATAACCACAAACCGCGACAGAACGATCGTCTCAACCTAGATTTTCCTACGATCGACAACCGATTGGGAACTCACCCCCCATTATTCAAGATTCTCTAAAGAGCAGAAAATAATCGGTCAAGCACCAAAAGTGCCTCATCAATTTCCTCGGCTGTAACCAAAAGCGGCGGTACAAATCGCACGACTGTTGGTCCGGCAGGCACTAGCAAGAGTCCCGCATCCATTGCTGACTTAACTAAGTCGATCGCCCCCATGGAGATGCCCGATCGGAGCACCAGCCCCTGAATCAATCCCCAACCCCGGGATAGCTCAATCAAATGAGGGTATTGAGTTGCAAGCCTTTCTAAGCCATGAGTAAGCTGTATGCCGCGTTCCTTGACATTCTCAATTAAATTTGATGCCTCAACATGCTGACAAACTGCTAAGGCTACACCACAAACAAAAGGATTACCGCCGTAGGTACTCGCATGATCCCCAGGCTCAAAAACATCACAGGATGACTTACACAACATCGCCCCGATAGGAATTCCACCGCCTAAGCCTTTAGCCGAAGTAAAAATATCTGGCTCAATTCCTAGATTTTCATAGCCCCAGAGCTTACCCGATCGGCCCATACCGACTTGGACTTCATCTAAAATCAATAAGATTCCAGTTTTATCACAAAGTTGACGCACCTGTTGGAAATAAGACTCACTTCCAGGATTCACGCCTCCTTCGCCTTGAAGCGGTTCTAACATGATTGCAGCGACTTGAGGCTGATCCCGATCGAGTTCTGCGATCGTTGTCCGCAAGGCTTCAATGTCGTTGTAAGGAACATAGTGAAACCCTGGCACCAATGGCGAAAAATTCTTCTGGTATTTGGGTTGACCTGTTGCTGTAACAGTTGCCAATGTGCGCCCATGAAAACTAGCATGAGCCGTAATAATCACTGGATTTTCAATACCGCGTTTTACCTTGGCATATTTCCGGGCTAGCTTAATGGCACCTTCATTAGCTTCAGCCCCAGAATTGCAGAAAAAAGCACGATCGGCGCAGGAACGATCGACCAACCACTTAGCTAACTCGCCTTGTTGCGGAATGTAATAAAGATTTGAAACATGGTGAAGGGTCTGCATTTGCCGAGTGACAGCTTCCACCATGACCGGGTGAGCATGACCCAATGTACAGGTTGCAATTCCGGCGACAAAATCTAGATAAGCTTTACCCCGATCGTCCCAAACTCGACAGCCATCCCCACGTACCAAAGTCAAGGGAAATCGCCCGTAGGTGGTCATCACATAGTGATTAAATTCTTCTGTGTCGAATGGCGTAATGGTATTGAGGTTTGCATTGACCTCAGGTTTTATAAGGGTATCTAAAGTCACTGCTCTGCAAACCTCGGTAAATTAAATGGACTGACTTAGAAAATCGTAGCGCTAAAAACCTGAATTTTGACCGGATTTTAGTAAGCAGGACTAGCCCAACTCAAGCGCTCCAGCAGGCACATCACGCCAAGACGTTACAACGGATCGTCGGACTAACCAACCTGCCATTTTTTGCTGCTGAGTCAAATTAAGTTCAAATGAATCACAACAATCGATCGCCTGTTGCTCATTACAGCAAGCTATACAGGCATACAGTAATCCGCTTGGATCTAGCTGCTCATTAACCCAGATTTTTATCATGGTATTGCCTTCCAAAAATCTACATTTTGTATCAAATTCAGACTTCTATTGTAAGACGAATTATGAGATTTAGTATGGACTTGAATAAATATCAAAAAATATCAACAGGAGCTAAGCTAGCTATCCCTTTAAGTGTTCAGTCACTTGAAGACAGCAGAATTTTCACATTACTTTACTTGTAACCGAAAAATTGAATACGGATCCAACTTGCTTCATAATTTCTAGCGTATCTACAATTTCTCTTTCTTTTTCTCTTTCTTTAAGAGGACATTCTGGATCCCAACAAAAATCTAGCTGACTCTATTTAGTTTTCAACAGTGTGAGTAGAATAGATGAATAATCCCAGTATCATTGCCGATCGTTGAGGTGATGGCTTGTTTGATCCACCGATATGCGTAATTAAGGAGTTTATAGCCTTTGTCTGGATCAAATTTCTCAGTAACTCAGTCTAGGAGTCATGTTCTTTCCGACATCAGATCCAAATAAGGGACGATGATTAAGATATCGTTTTGAAATTGAAACTACTAATCTTAAATTTGAGTGAATTATTGATAGTCTATCGATTATTCTAATTAATTGCGATCGTATTTCTTTAAAATTCTGATTTGAAATTTTTTAAGACTAATAGTTAGATTTAGTTAGCTAGATTGAGTAAGATTAAAATCTACTTAATTTAGTGATTTAAATAATAAAATCTAACTCTGCCTACGCATTAAAATTCATATTACAGGTTTTTTCTATATTTCCTTGATATTTACAATTATTTTTTAGAGTTGGGAATATGCCTGAATGAGTAGTGATCGTAGTTGGGTTCAGGTATTAGTCGATTGTCCGGGTGCGCAGGGTTTGTATACCTATGAAGTTCCTTGTGATTTAATTGTTCAAATAGGTGATATTTTATCTGTTCCCTTTGGTGCGCAGAAGGTTGGGGCGATCGCACTTGCATTAGATTCGGATCAGAAATCATTTTCGGTTGAGTTAAAAGGTGCAAAGATTCGTAAAATTGATGCAGTGGTGAGTTCGGGATTTTTCCCAGTTCATTATTGGACTTTACTCTATCAAGTTGCGCAGTATTATCAGACTCCATTAATGCAAGTGGTGAGGGCTGCATTGCCACCTGGACTATTATCACGATCGCAGCGCCGACTTAAGTTACGTCTCAGTCAGAGTAGTGATTTAAATACCAATCTAAATACCAATGTATCTGTGTCGCCTCAAGCGCAGAAAGTATTAGATTTGTTGTCTGAAAGTAAAACTGGTGATTATTCTTGGCGCTTTGTACAGCAGAAGGTAAAGGGTTTAGGGAAGATTGTTCAGGAATTGGTTCGATCGGGATTAGTTGATAGTTATTTGCAACCGCCACAAACTGTTCGTCCGAAGCAACAACAGGCAGTGATATTGGTTTCCGATGTTCATTCTGATCTTAATAATAAGTTGAGCGATCGGCATCGGGAGATTTTAGAATGTTTGAAACGGATGGGGAGTGAGGCTTGGGTTAGTGATTTGTTGGTCCAAACTAAGTCTAGTTCAAGCATACTTAAAACCTTGGAGAAAAAAGGGTTTATTGCGCTTCAATCCCGTGAGGTTCTTCGTCAGGAAATTCATGCCGTGGGGTCTGACTTGCCTAAGGTTTTGACGGAATTTCAGACGTCAGTGGTGCGATCGATTCACAACTACAAAAGTTCTGTAACTATTTTGCTCCACGGAGTGACAGGATCGGGGAAAACGGAGGTCTATTTACAGGCGATCGCCCCTCTATTAGTTGCTGGAAAGTCAGCATTGGTTTTGGTGCCGGAAATTGGCTTGACTCCGCAATTGACCGATCGGTTTCGGGCGAGGTTTGGCGATCGGGTGCGGGTTTATCACAGCGCGCTTTCTGAGGGAGAACGCTATGACACTTGGCGACAAATGTTGAAACCTGAGCCGCAGGTGGTGATTGGGACTCGGAGTGCAATTTTTGTCCCGTTGACGAATTTGGGATTAATTATTTTAGATGAAGAACATGATTCTAGTTTTAAACAAGATCAACCCATGCCTTGTTATCACGCGAGGACTGTAGCGAAGTGGCGATCGCAGTTGGAAGATTGTCCGTTGCTTTTAGGTTCTGCTACTCCATCCCTCGAATCCTGGTTTGCACCTGAAACTAAATATTTATCATTGCCGACACGGGTGCACGATCGGCCTCAACCCAATATTGAAGTGGTGGATATGCGGCTGGAGTTGAAGGAAGGCAATCGATCCATTTTTAGCCGATCGTTGCGGGATGGGATTGCTGAGATGAAGGAAAAAGGTCAGCAAGGGATTTTATTTATCCATCGACGGGGACATAGTAGCCATGTGTCTTGTCGGAGTTGTGGTTATGTGATGGAATGCCCCAACTGCGACGTTTCGTTGTCTTATCACACCCATGAGACGGCGGCGGAACTGTTGCGCTGTCATTATTGTGGCTATACGCAGCGTCAACCAAAGATTTGTCCAGTCTGTAGTTCTATTTATTTCAAGCATTTTGGCAGTGGAACGCAGCGGGTGACTCAAGAACTTGCCCAGGAATTCCCTGACTTGAAGGTGTTGCGATTTGATAGTGATACGACTCGGACAAAAGGCGCTCACCGCAGTTTGCTCGATCGGTTTTCCCGTGGGGATGTTGATTTGTTGGTGGGAACTCAGATGTTGACGAAGGGTTTGGATTTGCCCCAGGTGACGTTGGTGGGAATTGTGGCGGCGGATGGATTGTTGCATTTGCAGGATTTTCGATCGGCGGAACGAGCTTGTCAGACGTTGTTACAAGTGGCGGGCCGATCGGGTCGTGGGGACGATCCGGGTCGGGTGATTTTGCAGACCTATAGTCCCGATCATCCGGTGATTGATGCGGTGGTGGTACAGGATTATGGTGCGTTTGCCCAATCGGAGTTGGAAACCCGAAACGTTTTGCGCTATCCGCCGATCGGTTGGGTGATCTTAATTCGGCTTAGTAGTCCAGAGGCGATCGAGGTCCAGACCGCAGCAAACCGAGTGGCGAATCGGCTAAAAACGTCTGCTCAAGGGCGATATGAGGTTTTGGGACCTTCTCCGGCGATGGTGTTGCGAGTGGCACAGCGATATCGATGGCAGGTTTTATTGAAGGGCGAAACTAATGGACCGACTTCCACACCCGTGGAACTCCATTTGGCAGAATTGCGATCGGTTTGTGGTCCGGGGGTAAGTTTGACGATCGATGTGGATCCGGTGAATTTGATGTAAATTTAGACGAGTTACAGTGGTTTGCTAGATCTGTAATGATTCTCGGTTATTACCTGTAGATTCTACTGTGATTAGATAAGAACCTGAGTATCGGTAATCAAATTGTGTACCTAGTATTTGATTGAAATTTACTATATTTCATCAGCGATCGACATGCAGCTAAATACGATCGCAGTCGGGCGGATGTCGTCCAATTTCTAAATCTGCCTGTCGAATAGCAATTACTCGATCGCTGACGAACCTGCAATTCAATTCAATCTGATGGCTTGCGTTAAGAAGTTATGCTGCGATCGAGTGGGTAATTAAATATATCGCTGGGAAGCAAATAGCTAGCGTTCAATTTTTTCCATCCACTGATCCACACCTATCACCTGAGCATCTTTCTTTTTATCGCCAACTTTGTGCTACTTGAGCAAGTTCAG
>JAYUEU010000054.1:0-3255 GCA_043739065.1 Synechococcales cyanobacterium
TGAGAAATAAAAAATCCGAATTGGTTTCATAATCTTTAGTTTCTTTGGTTATAAGGAAGTTTGGCCAAAAGCATTCCCATCGCACAGGTATTACTAATACCCGCAAATACTAGTCCACAGCCCACAAATCCACTTAAAAGTAAAAACCAAGGCGATATAAGTACGCCCAATCCTGTCCCGATCGCGACTAGGGAACCTGCCACAATTTGAACTTGTCGAAACAAACTAATTGGTGCGCTGCGATCGATCTGGGTCTTAAAGTCTGATGCTTTCCAACTGGATAAACCACCCTGGAGTTGTATCACGTTGGTTAATCCATAGTCTCTTAGCTTTTCAGCCGCTTGCGAAGAACGCATTCCCGATTGACAGCAAAGAACTAACGGACGATCGCCCATTTGAAGAACTTGAGATGGATTGAAGCCGGAGAGGGGCATGGAAATGGAACCCGGAATATGTTCACTGGCATATTCACCCGCTTCCCGAACATCTAGCAGGATTACTTCCTGTGAATTCAGTTTTTGATTAAGCTCAAAAGCTTCAATCTCGGGGATTTGAAGTCGATTTTTTTGTGCAGTCATAGAGTTTATTATTAATAACAACTGTTGCCTTGCTGTAATACTATATAGTAATATTTGTTTATCTAAAAATACTTCTTATTTCAATGCTCAAAATTGTCCTCCAGCCTTAGAACAAGTGGCGAACTATTTCAAAGTTCTATCTGAAACAATCCGCCTTCAGGTGTTGTATTGTGTTAAATCGGGTTCTAAAAATGTAACTGAAATTATAGCTGCCACTGACTTAGGGCAGGAAAAGCCCGATTCGACCCTGGGAGAACTTCAAGCTCGTCTCCAAGAGAAAACAGAGTTATTAATCAGCATCTCAACGGTGGACCGGATAGTGGCCTGCATCTTAACCTAACATTCAAAAAAAAGTTTCCACCCGACCAAAAAGGGTACCGACAAAGTCCAACTTGCCCGATTTGAATACTGGAAACTGATTCATCGGATTCCAGCCCAGGATTTGATCTTCCTAGATGAATCAGGCGTAAATCTCACTTTTGTTCGAGAATCTGCCCGTTCAGAGAAAGGGAAGCGAGCGTATGGCCCTCGTCCGAGCCGAACCAAAAATGTCTCCATTGTCGCTGCAATTAGCCTAAAGAATGGACTGCTCGCTCAATGGAGTACGTTGGGCTATATGGATGCACTAACGTTTGATGCATTTATTGCTCAGCGGCTAGCGCCAAAACTCTGGAAAGGTGCCGTGGTGGTGATGGATAATTGCTCAATTTATAAAAGTGATAAAATCGAAGCCTTGATTACTGCCGCCTGAGCAACCTTTATCTATTTGCCAACTTATTCTCCGGATTTCTCATCTATTGAAAACTGTTGGTCCAAAATTAAACGTATTTTTCGAACAGTGGCAGCAAGAACCTATCCAGATTTACTCCAAGCATTGGAAGAAGCTTTTGAAAAAGTAACTCAAAAGGATTTATTAGGATGGTTCACGCATTGTTGTTATTACACTCAGGAAGATTGGGATATATTATTATAAAAAGCTTAGATTCATTCACTTATCTTGTATGTCACTAGATAGATAATAGCTATACAATCGCTTTTTTAAATTGTCTCTAAGATCGTGAACGAGCAGCAGCAAGTTTTTCGATCGGCAGAACGTTTGATTACGATCGCTCTTTCTAGTAATCCGCCTGCTGAGATTGCTGCTGAACTTAAGGATTTATTTACTCAGATTAATCTTCCTTAATACTGTGAACATCAGGTATTCTATTTGAATTTACAAGGACTTACATTGTCGAAAATTACTCAGTTGGGTTGTCAATTAGATGGTAAAAATGGAATAGATGGTAAAAATGGAAAAGTTGATCAATTGAGAAATCTTCTAATTTTTCTTCAAGGAGATTTGAAATCGTGGTTTCATCAACTTGAAGTAATTCTCCCACTTGGTGATCTGATAAATTCTTCTCTTGAATCAATATAGTGATTAAGTGAGAAAATTCAACTTTCACCTTTAACTCTGATACTTTTAACTCTGATACTTTTGTATAGAGTCGATTACATTTATCTTGCAAGGATTGAGATGTTATAGCGTAAATTACGAAGAAAGGAAATACAGTTATAGTCAAGAAATAAATAAAAATGAAAATCTCTATCCCCTGCCAATAAGAATTTTCTCTTATGATTTGAATTGTATCCCATAGGCTTAAAATCATTAAGATATTTACAAGCAATCCAAATAATCCTACAAATCCAGTATTGTACAAATACTTCAATTGTTTATAATATCTATGATGAAGTAGTAAAAACTCCTGCTCGATCTGTTCATTTTCACCTATCTCCCTTATTGTTTGATGTTGATCGTCAATAAACTCTTTTTTGTTGATTCTCGTGCTGAAGGAAGAGCCACAGCACGACTTGAGAACTCATATTCTGGAGAGTCTGGCGAAATAATTATTGCCAATTAAACGTTTTGACAATCGTTCGTTGATGCCAGTTCGGCGAACTAAACTCTGCTGTCAACGCATCAGGACAAAAGAAAATAGTAATTAAAATTCCAATCCAAAAAACTATAATTAGAATCTTAATGGCTTTTTCAATGATAATACTCATACATCTACTCTGATAGGTCGATCGAATAAAAAAGGATCCGGTTTGGGATCCTATAATTTCCTCTTCAGATCACGTTCACTTCATCTCCAACACCTTAGATAAAAATGCCCATTTATCTGCTGCTTCCTCGATCACTTTCGCCGTCGGTTTCCCAGCGCCATGACCCGCTTTCGTGGCAATGCGAATCAATACAGGATTATCGCCCTTGTGTGCCTTTTGCAATGCCGCCGCAAACTTGAAACTATGAGCCGGAACCACCCGATCGTCATGGTCTGCGGTCGTCACCATAGTCGCCGGATAATGAACGCCCGCTTTTAAATTATGCAACGGTGAATAGGCATACAATGCTTTAAACTCCGCCTCACTCTTCTCCACATCACCATACTCGCCTTGCCACGCCCACCCGATCGTAAACTTATGAAACCTCAACATATCCATCACCCCAACCGCCGGAAGCGCTGCCCCAAAGAGTTCTGGCCGTTGCGTCATACAAGCTCCCACGAGTAATCCGCCATTGCTGCCGCCCTCGATCGCAAGCTTGCTTGATGACGTATATTTCTCAGAGATCAACCATTCAGCCGCCGCAATAAAATCATCAAATACATTTTGTTTTTTCAGTTTCATTCCGGCC
>JAYUEU010000055.1:0-13260 GCA_043739065.1 Synechococcales cyanobacterium
GGCTCGATCGGTTGCTACGGGCAATCTTAGGGCTAACATTTTTCAATGCCGCCTATCTCGCTGAAAATATTCGATCGGGCCTTCAATCATTGCCTTCTGGACAATCAGAAGCGGCGAGATCATTAGGATTGAACCCGATTCAAACCCTGAAATTTATTATATTACCTCAGGCATTAAGGCTGGTTGTTCCGGCGATCGTGGGCCAGTTTATTTCACTCTTCAAAGATACTTCACTTCTCGCCTTATTTGCCCTATTTGAATTAACCGGAATTGCCCGATCTATTCTTTCACAGCCGCAGTTCCTTGGGCGCAATGGTGAGGTGTATTTATTTATTGGATTGATTTATTGGATATTTTGTTTTGGGTTATCTCAATTTAGTAAACGGTTAGAGGTGCGATCGTCATGATTAATACTATTAAAACTGAAACGCCTATTCTGATTGCTAATGATGTCAGTAAATGGTTTGGAAAATTCCAAGTATTACGCAATGCAAATTTGCAAGTGAATGCTGGAGAAGTGGTCGTGATTATGGGACCCTCTGGTTCTGGTAAATCTACATTTATTCGGATGTTTAATGCGCTAGAACCTTATCAGGAAGGACGTATCACGATTGATGGTATTCCGCTGACTGAAGATGTTCAAAATATTGATCAAATCCGTCGGGATGTTGGGATGGTTTTTCAGCAGTTTAATCTTTTTCCACATTTGACCGTATTGGAAAATATTACGCTCGCTCCCATTCAAGTACGAAAACTCACTAAAACTCAAGCCAATGAAATTGCACTACGACTTCTTGAACGAGTTGGTATTCTAGAACAAGCGCAAAAATATCCAGCCAAACTGTCCGGTGGCCAACAACAGCGCGTCGCGATTGCCCGTGCCCTTGCCATGGAACCTAAAATTATGTTGTTCGACGAACCGACATCATCACTTGACCCAGAAATGGTGCGTGAAGTGCTAGACGTGATGCGATCGCTGGCGAAATCTGGTATGACAATGCTGGTTGTGACCCATGAAGTTGGGTTTGCGAGAGAAGTTGCCGATCGGGTCATCTTTATGGATGCTGGACAAGTTATTGAAGACACTACACCGACGGAGTTCTTTACTCAACCCAAGGAAGCGCGATCGAAGCTCTTTCTTTCTCAAATTCTGTAGAAGATAATGATTTTATAGTCTTGCCTGAGTTATTCAGAGTAGCTTTTTAGTGAAATCTATCAGAAATTCAGCTGCCAATGTAGTATGTTCTGGTATAAATAAGCGTACAATTGTTCTGGTTTTAGAGCCGCAAATCCCAGAATTGGGAGCACCAGAATTGGGAGTGATTGCATGGAAATTTTGTCGGTTACGCTCACCAACTTCAAAGCTCATACCGATCGTTGCTTTAAGTTTCAGCCTGGGACAAATGCGATTTGTGGTGAAAATGGGGCTGGGAAAACCAGTATTTTAGAAGCGATCGCCTGGGTTTTGTTTGATCATAAAGGTGATTATAAAGTTGAAGAACTAATCCGTAATGGATCGGCCTCAGCACAAGTTCAAGTTCTAATGATTTCCAGTCGAGATCAGCGAACCTATCGAATCAAGCGCTGTACACGTAGTGGCTATAGTATTTACGATCCTCAAATTGGCGAAAATCTTCCCTATACTCGAATTAAAGACGAAGTTCTCCCGTGGTTACGTCAACACTTAGGACTGTCGCCGGGAACGGATTTGGCGGATTTGTTTAGTAGTACAATAGGCGTTCCGCAAGGTATGTTTACAGCAGATTTTCTACTGGAAGCGAGCAAACGTAAAGCAGTATTCGATAAGGTCTTGAAGGTTGAGGAATACCAGAAAACTTGGAAAGAACTCGCTACACTAGAGAAGTTTTCTAAAGTAGAAAGCGATCGTATTACTCGTGAAATAGAACAACATGAAGAAACACTAAAGGATTGGAATTCACTATCACAAAAACGAGCGGATCTAATTACAGAAATTGCAACATTACAAACCGATTTGCAACAATGGAAAATTCAACTAGCGTCACTTCAAACTGAACAACAGCGTCTCGGCCAGCAAATTCAAGCCCAGCGAAGTCTTCAGACTCAAATCGATCGTACTCAAGTTCAACTTCAAGCCCAGAAATCTCGACTTATTGAACTCGATCATGAACTTGCGATCGCCCAAGAATCCTATGATATTTGTGTCAGTCGTCGGGAAGCTTATAATTCATTCCAGGCAGCCGAGGAAGCATTAAAAGAATTAGAAAAAGAACGATCGCAACAACAACGGCTTTTCCATCAAAAACAAACCCTAATTCAAAATACAAGTCATCAACAATCTCAACTTGCGGTCCTGACTGAACAAATCGAACGCCTGAATCAATCTGAAATCGCCCTCGAACACCTCAAACCCCAAATTACTCAGCAAGAACAAATCGAACAGCGCGATCGTACATTTCGTGAACAACTTCAAACCTGTCAAACTTGGCGACAAGCGATTGCCCGCGATGAAAAACGATTGCAACAACTCAAACTTCGTCAAAGTCAACTGCACCAAGAACTCGATCGACTCAATAGTCTAGCTGCCGCAGTTCAAGCACTTCCCGAACTCGAAGACCAACAGCAACGCTACCAACAACAACTGAGTCGGGTTACTGTCGCTAAGCAATTTGAAACCGATTTACGATTGATTTTTACCACTGCGATCGATCGTAAATCAATTCAAACTGAACAAATTCAACTCGCCACCGAACTTCTTTCTCAACTCGCTGCCGCATATCCCGTTCAGCAAAAAGCGCTCACCCAAATCCAATCGATCGTTATCCAAGGTAAAACACTTCAAACTGAATTGCTCACATCACTCGAAGCTATTCTGACGGATCTTTCTCAACAAGTAGATGCCCAACGGCTTCAACAACAAATCAATCAAATTCAAACCCAAATTCGCACTGTTCGACAACAGCAAGCCCAATACCTAACTCGTGAGGCCAAACTTCAAGAAGGTAAAACAATTGATGCCGAAATTATTGAAGTCCGCAATCACCTTACTGAAATTCAACAGCATTTGTCTGAAGAACCTGCACTTCAGCAACAGATTTCCGAAGTTTCGATCGAACTGCGTGAGCTAAATGATCCGCGAGGTCGGAGTCGATTGTTGCTTCAAGAATTACAAAATCGTAGCCGTCTAGTTCAACAACAGAAAGGGATTCACTCTGCTCTTGCTACAACAACTAGAACGCTTACACAAATCGATCGGGATCTAGAAAATTTCTCAGACTTGCCGGAAAAAATCATCGCTCAGCAAACATTGAAAGAGCTGCATCAAACTGATTATGAACTATATTTGAAACATCGAAATACAGCTAATCGACAACGAGAACTTAAACCACAGCGAGATGAACTTGAAAACAAACTTGAAACTCAGACTGAAACCCTAGAAGCCCTTCAAGTCCAACAGGATAAGTTTTCCACGGAACTCGATCCCCAAGCGATTGAAATGCTTCAGACCTCATTGCTTGAAGCTCAAACTCAACACACAACACTGAGTACACAATTACCGATGAAGCAGCAGTTTTTGATTGAATATGATGGCCAACTTCAAAAACTTGAAGCCATTCAAATCAAGCTTAAAACTGCTCAAACTAAACTCAAACAACACCAACGAACCGATCGCTTTATCAAGTTTTCTCGCAAAGCCTTTAAAGAAGCTGGACCTCGTATTACAGAACGGTATGTTCAGACGATCGCCCATGAAGCCGATAAACTCTTCCGCGAATTGCTAAACCGTCCAAATGTTGCCTTAGATTGGACGCGGGATTATGAAATTCGAGTGCGAGAAGGGGCTAACGATCGGCGGTTTGTGAATCTTTCCGGGGGCGAACAAATGTGTGCAGCGCTTGCGGTTAGGTTGGCGTTGTTGAAGGTGTTGGCAGATTTGAATGTAGCGTTCTTTGACGAGCCGACCACCAATATGGATCGTCCACGCAGAATCAAATTGGCCGAAGCAATTTCAAATATCAAAACCTTCCGCCAGCTTTTTGTAATTAGTCACGATGATACCTTTGAACAAGTCACTGAAAATGTGATTGTTGTGACACGTGAATAGTCCCTAAAATTACTGATTTTGTACTGTTTGGGAGTTGCTTCGATCGCGCGCTTAGATTTAGGATAAAATCGACTCTAAACCTTATCAATCCAACGCCTAAGACCACTATGCCTTACGTTCTGATTATCCACGAAGTTGAAAATTATGCGGCCTGGAAAGTTATATTTGACCAAGCTGTCGGACTCAGACACACAGCCGGAGAACTCTCCTATCAAGTTCTCCAATATGAAAATCGTCCGAACCAAATCGTACATTTTTCTGCATGGACTTCGATCGCAGCAGCAAAATTATTCTTTGAATCTCCGGAATTAGTCAAAATTCGAGCCAAGGCAGGTGTTAAATCTCCTGAATTTATTTATCTCGAAGAACTGGAGTCCGGTATTTTATAACTGGAGCTTTGAGGCAATTTCCAAATTACTACTTTTGCTAAGATGGTCGGCTTTATTACTTTATTATTAGAGATAAAGATAGTTCTAATTTATCGTTGCTTTAACCAAACTTGACAGCCTTCCGCGCCCGATCGCGCTAACAAACGAAATCTAGCAGACCGCCGTAACCAAGAGTCGCGCTAAATATTCTTGGTTACTTTCTCAAAAAGATACTTCCTTCAATCACAAAATCTTCAATCTATCCGTAACCCATAAATGAAATACGAATAAATTGTGTTTTAGAAACTAAAGTCTTTTCGAGACTAACAATCAGCTATACCTCTTTTATTTCTGAGCTGCGGAGCTGCTTTCTTGACTAGTCTGCACTTGATTCGCGGGTGATCTAATAGTACAAAGGATTGAATCAATAAAATGTCGATTTCATTTAATCTTTACTCCTAAGCTGGACCTACCATTCTTTCCGGCTTAACTAACTCATCAAATGATTCAGCACTCAACAAGCCTAGACTTACACAAGCTTGCTTCAGTGTTGAATTATTCTCAAATGCCAGCTTCGCCACCTTCGCCGCATTGTCATAGCCAATATGTGGATTCAATGCCGTCACCAACATTAGTGAATCATTCAAAAAATGTTGAATCTTATCAGGATTCGCTTGAATTCCCACAACCATATGATCCGTGAATGAATTGGATGCATCACTTAACAGCCGAATCGAATGTAGCAAATTGTGAATCATCACAGGTTTAAACACATTGAGTTCAAAATTACCCTGACTTCCCGCAAACCCGATCGCACTATCATTTCCCATTACCTGCACACAAACCATCGTCATCGCCTCACACTGCGTCGGATTCACCTTCCCCGGCATAATTGAAGAACCCGGTTCATTGGCTGGCAGCGTCAGTTCACCCAATCCACAGCGCGGCCCCGAACCCATCCAACGCAAATCATTCGCAATCTTCATCAACGCACAAGAAGTCGCTTTTAATGCACCACTCGTCATCACGATCGCATCATGGGCCGCCAGTGCCGCAAACTTATTCGGGGCGGTGATGAATGGTAAACCTGTCAATTCAGCAATACTCTTTGCAGCACGATCGGCAAATTCAGGATGCGTATTCAATCCAGTCCCCACCGCCGTTCCTCCGATCGCAAGTTCATAGAGTCCCGGTAATGTAGATTGAATTTGAACTAATGCCCGATCGATTTGTGCGACATATCCCGAAAATTCCTGGCCTAACGTCAAGGGCACAGCATCCATTAAATGTGTACGGCCAATCTTGATAATTGAATTAAATTCTTCTTCCTTTGCGAATAATGCAGCACGCAATTTTTGTAATGCAGGAATCAAATTTTGGTGAATTACTTGTACAGCAGCAATATGCATCGCCGTTGGAAAAGTATCATTAGAGGATTGAGAAAGATTGACATGATCATTTGGATGAATGGGCAATTTGCTGCCGAGACTACCTCCGACAAGAGCGATCGCCCGGTTTGAAATTACCTCATTTGCATTCATATTCGTCTGAGTCCCGCTTCCCGTTTGCCAAATGCTCAGCGGAAAATGATCATCCAATGTCCCAGCAATCACTTCATCAGCCGCTTGAATTAATAGGGTTGCTTTTTCACAATCCAATTTACTAAGATCCCGATTCACAATAGCCGCTGCCTTTTTCAATATCCCAAAGGCCCGAATCATCTCCGGCGGCATTACATCCGTCCCGAGCGCAAAATACCGCAACGATCGTTCAGTCTGCGCGCCCCAATACCGATCGTTACGGACTTCAATAGCACCCATACTGTCGGTTTCGGTCCGTGTTTCAGTGGAAATTTCAGGTGAATAACTCATAGAATTTCAGGATTAGATTTTGATCAAAGCTGTACTAGAATCGCATACTCAGGTCCATCCAGGAACTCCGAGTCATGGGCGCACTGCTGGAAATAATATCGACCCCAGTTTCCGCGATCGCTCGAATACTATCAATACTCACATTCCCCGAAGCCTCAATCAAAATCCGATCAGAGTACTGTCGAATTAGTGTCACCGCTTCACTCATGTTTAAAGTCGGCATATTGTCCAACATAATAATGTCGGCCCCATGATCCAGTGCTTCTTGAACTTGGGCTAATGTTTCGGTTTCCACTTCAATCGTCAACGGATAGGGAATTTGGGCACGGACTAATGCGATCGCCTCAGCAATCCCGCCCGCCGCCGCAATGTGGTTATCTTTAATCATCGCGGAATCGTCGAGACCCATCCGGTGATTGACCGCACCGCCTACTTGAGACGCATATTTTTCTAGAATCCGGTGTCCTGGCGTGGTTTTTCGAGTGTCTGCGAATCGGGTATTCAAGCCCTCAAGTTTCGCCACAAATCGTTCCGTCGCTGTCGCAATTCCACTTAACCGCATCGCCAAATTCAACGCCACTCGCTCCCCTGTCAGCAATGCCTCAAATGGCCCGGAAATCTTCGCAATCGTCTGGCCTGCCATCACCCGATCGCCGTCCTGGATACAGACTTCAAATTCAACTTCTGAGTCTAAAAGCTGGAAAACCCGTGCTGCGATCGGTAATCCGGCAACAATCCCAGTTTCCTTGGCAATCCAAGTGGCGCTATTTTTTCTAGAACCTTTTACCATCAAGGCTTGTGTTACTCGATCGCCCCGACCAATATCCTCCAAAAGCCAGGGTTGAATTAATACATCTAAGATTAAATTGGAAGGGTGTGAAAAGCTATGAAGAAATGTCGATGTCATCGGAGATTATGCCTGTAGACTTGTATACCCACTATTATTGAGGTGATTTGCCCTTCTGTGAACGTCTCGGCCACTCTGTGCTGGGAAAATGGAATGGTAAATTTAATCGCAACTCACTTTATGCTGAGCTAGGAGAGCTTTCCTTGGAAGCTTTGACACAGAAAACGTTAAACGAAAATTTAAAGATAGGACTTCTCAAACGGCTTAAAACATTGGTGAAGGAGTCTGTTGATTGTCATGCGATTTGCGAACATTCGGTGAAAGGCATAGTGCAGTTGCTTGATATTTGTGGCTGTCAACTGCGAATTTTTAATAGTGAAGCGACCTTAACCACAGCGCTGTATGAGTACGTGTGCGATCGCGATGAAGTGGGTTCTATTCTTGTCCATTACACTGGCTTTCCCGATATAGACCCGCCCAATATAAACCCGATTATTGGAGCTTCGCTAACTCATGATTACCCGCAAACTCCGGTTCTTACCTTTCGTTATCCGTTAATCAGCCAGATGAATGTTCTGGGTGAAATTCTGGTTCATCGTGAAGGACGTGAAAATTTTGATGCAGATGTGCTGGATTTATTAGATGAAGTTGGGACTTATTGTGCGATCGGCTTACGTCAAATGCGTTTTCTTCGCCTCAGCCAAACCCAATCCGTCGAGCTAAAACGACTCAATCAACTTCAAGATACGTTCCTCAGTACCGTATCCTATGAGCTAAGAATTCCCCTGTCGAACATTAAAATGTCAATTCAAATGTTGGGCTTGGCTTTGCGTAGGTCAGAGGACGCTAAAGCCTTGGCTGACGCAGAGACTCCATTTATCCTAGAGGCTCCGGCTTATTTGAAGGTGAGCCGCTATTTAGACGTGTTGCAGAAGGAATGCGATCGGGAAATCAAGCTGATTCAAGATCTGCTGGACTTGCAACAGCTAGATAATGACACCGCTTCTTTACTGGTTAGCTCCATTGATATCCCGCAATGGTTAACCTACGTCGTCAATCCCTTCCAGAAGCGCTTCCAGGAATATAATTTCAACTTCAATATTGATATCGAACCCGATCTCCCAGCCCTAATCTGCGATCAACATAGTCTCGCGCGCATTATGGTTGAGCTGCTGAATAATGCCTATCGTTATACGCCCAGCGGAGAAAACATTCGGATTCACGTCTTTCAGCAAAAAAATACCCGATCGAATTCTCCATCACAACTTCATTTACAGGTGATCAATTCTGGCGTTGAGATTCCCTTGGAAGAACGATCGAAGATATTTGGGAAGTTCTATCGAATCCCTCGTCTAGACATTCGCAAGCAGGGCGGAACGGGCCTAGGACTCGCCTTAGTGAAGAAGTTGACGCTACGGCTTGGCGGTGAAGTAAACCTGAAAAGCATGGGTGGGACGACGACCTTCACGGTGATTTTGCCCTTCCAACGGGTCCGATCGTAATCTTGCTCTAGGGTTCCACTCGTTGCAGTTTTGTGGGTTATCTAAAATTCCACTGCTGTTCGCGTCCCGCTTCTTGCTAAGATATGTGCTTGCGATTTTTTACAGGCTTTTCGACGCTTGCAAGCGAAGCCCTCAAGGAGAATTAAGACTATGGCGCGGATGTACTACGACGCAGATGCAAATCTCGACCTACTCAACGGCAAAACCGTTGCAATCATTGGTTTCGGCTCCCAAGGCCATGCCCATGCTCAAAATTTAAGTGACAGCGGCGTCAAAGTCATTGTCGGACTCTATGAAGGCAGCAAATCCGCGCTGAAGGCGAAGGAAGCAGGCTTGGACGTGAAAAGCGTTGCAGATGCCACCAAGGCTGCTGATTTCATCATGATTCTCTTGCCTGATGAAGTCCAACGCGACATCTACGAACGGCAAATCGCTCCAAATCTCAGTGCAGGTAAGACTCTAGCCTTTGCCCATGGTTTCAATATCAACTTCGGCCAAATTATCCCGCCAAAGGATGTGGATGTGGTCATGATTGCGCCAAAAGGACCAGGCCACATGGTTCGTCGGACTTACACCCAAGGCGAGGGCGTTCCGGCATTGTTTGCGGTCTATCAAGATGCAACGGGTCAAGCTCGCGATCGGGCTATGGCTTATGCGAAGGGCATCGGCGGTACCCGGGGTGGAATTTTGGAAACCACATTCCGTGAAGAAACTGAAACCGATTTATTCGGTGAACAAGTGGTGCTTTGCGGTGGCTTGAGTGCGTTGATTAAAGCGGGCTTTGAGACTTTGGTTGAAGCGGGTTATCAGCCTGAATTGGCTTACTTTGAATGCTGCCATGAAGTGAAGTTGATTGTGGACTTGATTGTCGAAGGTGGTTTGGCGACCATGCGCGACAGTATTTCAAGTACGGCTGAGTACGGCGATTTGACTCGTGGGCCTCGGATTGTGACGGATGAGACGAAGAAGGAAATGAAAAAAATCCTTTCTGAAATTCAATCTGGTCAATTTGCCCGTGAGTTTGTGTTGGAAAACCAATCCGGTAAGGCTGGATTCACAGCAATGCGTCGCCGTGAGGCAGAACACCAGATTGAATCCGTGGGTAGCGACCTTCGGGCAATGTTTAGCTGGTTGAAAAAGGCATAACCGCCCTATCTAATTTAGTTAGCGTATTCATCTATGAGTCCGATCGCAGTGTCTGAATTTGTTCTCTGGTTAGCCCAAGCAAAACAGGCTGCGATCGCTCATTCAATTGCTTTGGCGGAACTAGATTGGTTGCTTTTAGGAGTGACTGATCTAGACCGTCTAAGTTTGAAATTTGAGACTTACAGAACCCGATCGAATATTCAATGTGAATGGTCTCTCGCAACGCTACAAGCGAAATGGCACCAACGAATTTATAACAATGTTCCAGTTCAATATTTAGTCGGTCGTACTCCATGGCGACAGTTTGATCTGATGGTCTCAGATGCGGTCTTAATTCCTCGTCCAGAGACAGAATGCATTATTGATCTAGTCGCTCAAATAATCGCAAATTCACCAGAATTAGCGATGGGTAATTGGGCAGATTTGGGGACTGGAAGCGGGGCTATTGCGATCGCTCTAGCCGATCTTATGCCAGATGCTACTATCTATGCGGTCGATACCAGTTTGGATGCTTTAGCCATTGCAAAACTGAATTCAGAACAATTGATCAATAAGAATCAGATTCAGTTCTATCACGGCAGTTGGTTTGAACCGATCGCCCATTTACGCGGAAAACTATCTGGCATGGTGTCTAATCCGCCTTATATTCCCAGCAAAGAAGTGTTAGTTTTACAGTCAGAAGTGAAGGACCATGAACCGCATTTGGCATTGGATGGCGGCGAGGATGGGTTGGATTGTGTGAGACATCTAGTTAAGACTGCGCCCGAATATCTGCTGCCATCGGGATTGTGGATGGTGGAAATGATGATGGGACAAATGGATGCGGTTGTTGAATTATTGGAAAATACGGGTTATGAACAGATTATCCGATCGCGGGATCTCGAAGGTGTAGAACGGTTTGCGATCGGACGGCGATCGAATATTCCAGTCTCAGAGAATTTAACGTGATGCCTGGGATTGATGGGATTGAGTTAAAGATGCTATCTCCTATCCTTGCGCCTGAATTTGCCTCACCACGGTTAATGCTGAATAACTAACTCCCGCTGTGCCTTCACCAGGATGGGTTGAATCGCCCACGAGCCAGAGGTTTGCGATCGGAGTTCGGTTGGCAAACCCAAAGGGACCAAAGGTCGAAACCCGCATCCCCACACCACCAACATAGCCCTTCTCCCGTGCGGTATAGCGCCAAAATGTCAACGGTGTTCCGGCCTCTTGATAGACAATTGCATCTTCGAGATCAAAATAGGTCGCAAGGCGAGCGATCGCAGTTTCAGTGTATTGCTGCTTCAGTTCTTCGTAACGCTCTGAATCCTCTTTCAACGCCCACCAAGGCTCGGCATCCACAAATGAAGACGCAACGATCGTCGCCATGCCATCTGGTGCGCGGCCATCGCCCGGTTTACTGACCGAGACAAACAACGAATTATTCTCGCCCACGGGACCGTTTTGATCATACAAAAATTGCAAATGGGGCGGACAGTCTTTTGGAATCGCGCTTTGGCGAACCCCCATGTAAATTACAAAAGCTCCCGACGGCGGATTTAAGCGATCGACCCGTTTACGATAGCTGGGTGGCGCTTGGTCTCCTAATAATCGAATCAAATCCTGAACCGTAACATTGGCAACGATATGATCTGCTGTTTCGATCGTTGCATCTTTTTTTAATCCCCGTACCGTTACCGCCGTCGCTTTACCGTCCGTCAGATGAATCGCTTCCACCGTATGGCGCATATGAATTTTTCCGCCATCTCGCTCGATCGCACTCACCAACCGATCGCTCAACACCTGCATACTGCCTTCCAAATGCCACAACCCAAAGGGAAGCTGAGACATTGCCATAGCAGTCGCCGCATACAAAAGGGCTGTCTCGTCCGTGGTGACTTGGGCATAGAGCTTAAGTTGCATGTCTAGGAATGTTTTGAGGCGACGATCGTTCTCCAAACCAAACCACTTCAAGGTATCCCCCACAGTGGAAAAGGTAAACGGTGCCGTGATTAACGTATTGGGTCGCATTGCCCCCACTAACTGGGTCAAATCCCAAAGATTTCGGGGCGGCAACACCGGATCTCGGGACTGAAATTCCCAGCTTGCTTGAAATAAGGTCGTCAACAAATTCCAAAAGCCTTCGCTACCGGGAAACTGTCGCTGCCGTTCTGTCTTCCAAGCCTCGGGATCGCGCCACACATTAATCGGCTCTGTCTCTCCCGGCAACACCACTGCACAAGCCGGATCACACGGGGTGGCCTCCGGTAATTCAATCTCAAGTTCTTTAAAAATACGATGGTGAATGCCGCCAGGTTCTAATCCCGCCACCTGCGTCGCCCCCACATCAAATGTAAATCCCTTTCGCTTAAAGGTCGAAGCGCATCCTCCGGGGACAATTGCCTGATCGTAAATGGTTACGGAATATCCCCGACGGGCCAAAAGTGCTGCTGCGGTCAGCCCACCAATTCCAGCCCCAATGACGATCGCCCGCTGAGAGTTCATAGATTCGGAAAGAAGGGGAGTTACATTTCTTAATACTTCTTCATTTTTAATTCTAAAGACTTGGGGGACAATAATCCCACTTTATTTCATAGATTCAAAGCTAAGTGACAGGTAAGTGACAGCCTTGAAATCTGAATTATCATTGTTTGTAATCTCTACAATACCGAGGCTACATGACGAACCGCGCCTTTAAACGGAAAGTTCTGGCTTACATCACTCAGGGCGATCGGCTTTTGGTGTTTCGGCAGCCGGATTATTTGAGCTGGGGTATTCAGGTTCCGGGTGGGAGTATTGAGCCGGGTGAAGACCGTGATGCAGCGGTGATTCGAGAAGTGGAAGAGGAGACAGGGCTGCGGAATGTAGAGATTTCAGCCTATCTGGGGAGTTTATTTACGGCGAGACCTGAACATATGAGGGAATTACATTGCTACCATCTGACGGTAACTCAGCCCGCTCCCGATCGGTGGAGGCATTATGAATTACACTCGACGAGCCGTGTGGGTCCGATCGCCTTTGATTTTTTCTGGGTGCCGATCGATCAACCTGGTGTCACCCTTTATCGAGGCCATGAGATGATTTCCTATCTCCAACAGCCTGTTTTTGTCGGTTAGCGATTTTTGCTAATAAGTCTTTTCTATCAGATTTTGTTAGTACGATCGGCAAATTACCTGGCGCATCTGTTTCATATTCGTGGGTAAATCCATTTTGATGGCTTGCTGAATGAAGGCGCTAGGGACCGGAATCGTAGGAGTTGCTTGCACAGAGTAAGTAAGAATAGTGCCTTCGCCGCAGGATTCTAAGGCAAGATCTGCGGTGAAGTCGTTGAAACTTCCAGATTCTAATGAGAACTGAATCGATTGTTGATAGGTTTCCATGACTTTGAGATAGATCTCAACTTGAGCTGTCAGGAATAAAAATGCTTTGCTGGCGGCCTGATACAGTCGCTTGACTTGGC
>JAYUEU010000056.1:0-5054 GCA_043739065.1 Synechococcales cyanobacterium
ACCAGCACCGATCGCCTCTAATCGTGCCCGAGAGAAAGCTCAAGGCGTGACTGTTGAAGCGCAATTTAATGTGGGTGAATATGACATTGTGATTCTCAGCGCTAAGGAATCTGGCGGTCTCGAGAGCTGGCTCCAGGACAATGGCTACAAAATCCCCACAGGCGCAAAGGATTTACTGAAGCCCTACATTCGTCAAAAGCTTAAGTTCTTCGTCGCCAAAGTAAACCTAGAGAAGTTTGAAACCTCAGGATTCACCAAACTCCGCCCAATTCAAATCGCCTACGAATCTCCCCGCTTCATGTTGCCCATCCGTCTTGGTATGGTCAATGCGCAACAAGCCCAGGATTTGATTGTTTATATCCTGTCGCCCAAAGGCCGCGCCGAAGTTGCAAACTACCGCACCGTGCGCATTCCGTCGGATGTGAATATTCCTGAGTTTGTCAAAGGTGAATTCAGCGCCTTTTATAAATCAATGTTTAGTACGAGTTACGATCGTGAAAACCGCAATGTGGCCTTCCTAGAATATGCCTGGAACATGGGCAATTGCGATCCTTGCTCGGCTGACCCCTTGAATCCCGATGAACTCAAACAAGCGGGTGTCTTTTGGCTAGAACAACCGATCGGAACAAACAAACCTCAACCAATCTGGGGCGGTCGTCGGCCAATGCCCATGTCATCTAATGTATTCATCACTCGTCTCCACGTCCGCTATACCCGCGACAAATTCCCTGAAGATTTGATGTTCCAAGATACTAACAATCAGGAGAACTTCCAAGGTCGTTATGTGATGCAGCATCCCTATTTGAATGAAACCAATTGCGATGCAGGCAAACAATATCGGGCCGGACTTCCTAAACGCTTTGACCAAGAAGCCCAAACATTATCCAAACTCACTGGCTGGAACATCGAAGATATTCGTAAAAAACTTCCAACGGTCAACTTGGCAGATGTAAGTTGGTACGATCGGTTCCGTGCTTACATTCGATAAGTTTTATAAATTAGATTTTAGGGCGACTATTTTGACGATCGATCGCCCTAAATGACAAGTTCCGTAGTTACCAATTTAATACTCAACCATTGACGATCGAATTCAACTAGTCCAGACAGTCTAGGACAATATTTGTTGTAGTCCAGTTGACATCAGGCAAGAACAAAAGACAGAACTATTCATATCGCCTTACAGCTTTAGAAGACAACATCAAAAAATGGTATTACTATAATTATATCTTGACAGATTTTTAAGTCCTGTTTGAGACGCGTCATTCATCACCATAGGCTTCCCATGATAAATTTATTTAACCATCTCATTAATAGTGAGATGAGTACTGCACTCCTAGCACAGACCAGTAGAGTACGAGTAGATGACTCTGTCAGTGCTGGCTCGTCTCTGATTACGTTCTTGATTCAGATCATCATCTATTGCTTTATTAGCTATTGCACCCAGACTTTTCTTAAGAAATTAGGTTACGAAAAAGCTTGGTATGCTTGGATTCCTATTGTTAGCAGCTATGCCATCTTAGAAGCGGGAGAACAAGAAGATCCATTAGTTTGGACGCTCATCGCTCTAATTCCGTTCATTGGACTGATTTCATTGATAAAAATTATTCCCGCTTACATTAAAATCTGCGAACGCTTAGGAAAGCCCCCCGCAATTCTATGGACTTTTTTGTTGTGCGGTCTAGGTGCATTTATTGTGCCTTTTGTTCTAGCTTTCACGTAAGACCAGGTTGTCCATGAAACTTAAGTACCGAAAAACTCTATTCCTAGCCTTGATAACCTTAGCAACGGGCGGTTCCATAACAATCTATGGAGGCATGGAAGGAGATTGGATATCCAACATCATCCAGATCGTTGTCCTCCAGCAACTCATCGGCACGGCCATTTACTTGAGTTGCTTTGGGGTATCACAAACTCGATCGCCCTTTAACTAACCCCACAGACCTGCATCTAGTCCTATCCCATGCAACCAGTGCCCCACATTCTATCCAGCGAAGCCAAACGTCAACGGTTGTTATACCTCGGTTTAGTTGCTATGCCTCTAGGTATTAGCTGGATAAATAGCTGGGGGATTCAGCTCTCATTGTGGGGATGTCCTTTCGTAAAGTGGATTGGCATTCCTTGCATGGGCTGGGGCTTAACCCGATCGTTCTACGCTACCGCCAGGGGAGATTTAACCGCCGCCGTAAATTTCCACTTATTTGGACCATTCTTAGTTCTAGGATTTACGATCGCGACTGTCCATTGGAGCGTTGAACTACTGAGTGGCCGATCGTTACAAGGATTTTATTCAACTTGGATACAACGACAACGCCATTGGTTCTTTGGATTTTTATTAATTTTGGGATACCATTTCACCCGTCTGATCACTCTGCACAACAGTGGAACCCTACAGATTTGGATACAAGCTTCACGCGTTGGCCAGTGGTTGAGCCTGAACTAAATTCAACCCACAGAATCATGTGGATGGATGATCCCTAAACCCATTGAACACCCTTCGCAAATTCACGGCCTTATGGATCGTCAGAAAGTTAAACATGCCTGACCACGATTTGGTACGGTGTAGGCAGAATTAACAAAGATTTAAAAGAAGCGCCCTAAAAGCAGGTAATTTCATGACGAATACGGTAAGCCGCGAACAAGTAGACCAGATTATTCATAATCAACATACTAATCCCTTCGATATCCTTGGTTTGCACCCGATCGAACAGGATGGAAAAAAAGTCTGGGCACTCCGCGTCTACCAACCCAAAGCCACCGCAGTTGCAGCCCTAATTCCTGAAGCGCGCCGCGAATTTGAAATGACGGCCTCGGCTCACAACCCTCACTTTTTTGAATGCCTCATCGATCTCACCGAAATCAATAACTACCAACTACGCGTCACAGCAGACGATCGTAGCACCGTCCTCTATGATCCCTACGCCTTCAAAGATCCGTGTCTCACAGAATTTGACTTACATCTCTTCGGCGAAGGCAACCACCACCGAATCTACGAAAAACTCGGCGCACACCTAACGACACAAAACGGAGTTTCTGGAGTTTATTTCGCAGTTTGGGCACCTAATGCCCGGAATGTATCCATTCTGGGTGACTTCAACTATTGGGACGGTCGCCAGCATCAAATGCGCCGGGGATCAACGGGAATTTGGGAACTCTTCATCCCAGAACTAAAAGAACACGATCGGTACAAATACGAGATCAAAAACCACGAAGGTCACATCTACGAAAAATCTGATCCCTACGGATTCCAACAAGAAACCCGTCCAAAAACTGCCTCAATCGTTACCGACCTAAGCACGTACCAGTGGAACGACGATCGTTGGATGGAGCAACGCCGCCAAAGCGAACCCCTCAGCCAGCCCATATCTATTTACGAACTTCACCTCGGCTCTTGGATGCATGGGGATTCGACTGCACCTGCGATCGGCCCTGACGGCCAACCCGAACCCGTGGTCGTTGTTTCAGATGAAAAGCCCGGTGCCCGCTTCCTGACCTACCGCGAACTCGCCACCAAGCTGATTCCCTACGTCAAAGAACTCGGCTTCACCCACATTGAAATGCTACCGATCGCTGAGCATCCCTATGATGGATCCTGGGGCTACCAAGTCGTTGGTCACTACGCCTGCACCAGTCGCTTCGGCACTCCACAGGACTTCATGTATTTTGTCGATCAATGCCATGCCAACGGGATCGGTGTGATTGTTGATTGGGTACCCGGCCACTTCCCCAAGGACGGCCACGGACTCGCCTTCTTTGATGGATCCCATCTCTACGAAAACCCCGATCCTCGTAAGGGTGAGCATAAAGAATGGGGCACCTTAGTTTTTGATTACGAACGTCCTGAAGTACGCAACTATCTCGTTTCAAACGCGCTATTTTGGTTCGATAAATACCACATTGATGGAATCCGAGTTGATGCCGTCGCTTCCATGATCTACCTAGATTACAACCGCGATCCCGGTCAGTGGGTGACGAATCAGTACGGCGGACGGGAAAATATCGAAGCTGCTGATTTCTTGCGTCAGATGAATCATTTGCTGTTTAGTTATTTCCCTGGAACGTTGTCGATCGCAGAAGAATCCACCTCTTGGCCCATGGTTTCCTGGCCTACTTATGTGGGCGGTTTAGGCTTCAACCTAAAATGGAATATGGGCTGGATGCACGACATGCTGGACTATTTCAGTATGGATCCTTGGTTCCGCCAATTCCACCAAAACAATCTGACCTTCAGTATGTGGTACAACCACAGCGAAAATTTCATGTTGGCGCTCTCCCACGATGAAGTGGTTCACGGTCAGAGCAATATCATCGGGAAAATGCCGGGAGACGAATGGCAAAAATTCGCCAATGTCCGATGTCTATATGGCTATATGTTTGCCCATCCCGGCAAGAAAACGCTATTCATGAGCATGGAATTTGGGCAATGGAGCGAGTGGAATGTTTGGGGCGACCTTGAGTGGAGGCTACTCGAATATCCAGCCCACCGCAAGCTGAAAGAATATACAACGTCTCTAAATGCGCTGTACAAACAAGAACCATCCCTCTATAGCCAAGATTTCGCTCAGGGCGGATTTGAATGGATCGACTGCGGCGACAACCGTAATAGCGTCATTGCATTCATTCGTCGAGCCAAAGATTCTGATGAATTCGTTGTCGTTGTCTGCAACTTTACGCCCCAACCTCACGCACATTACCGAGTCGGAGTCCCAAATACGGGCTTCTATCAGGAAATTTTCAACAGTGACTCCCGTGAATATGGCGGTAGCAATATGGGAAATCTGGGTGGTAAATGGAGTGATGACTGGAGCTACCACGATCGGGACTATTCCCTAGATCTATGCCTTCCACCACTCAGTACGATTATCCTGAAACTCGATCGGGACTACAAGGGCTAAATCAAGAACAGTTAAATTAAAGCGAGCTTGGAATAAGTAGGAACTTACCCCAAGCTCGCTTTAATTTAACCTGAGTTCGGGTTAATGGAAAGGCTGTAAAGCCCACTCCATGTGTAAAGCAGGCTTTTTAGATTGGTGACAATAAGCAATAAGTCCGCAAAT
>JAYUEU010000057.1:0-3464 GCA_043739065.1 Synechococcales cyanobacterium
CACTCAGGCCGATCGGGATTGTCGAATTCTAACCCGCGTGTTGGATCTGTTTTACACTTTTTGATCTTCGTTGCGATCGTATCCTTTGTATCTAAAATATTGATGCGACTAAGTTCTGAAGGATCAGACTTAGACATCTTGCGCGTTCCATCCGCCAAACTCATCACGCGTGCTCCTTCTTTCCGAATCAACGGAGTTGGCACTTTCAAGACAGGCTGAGTTTCAGTCCCAAATTTGTAGTTAATTCGCTGAGCAATATCACGGGTCAGTTCTAAATGCTGTCGTTGATCTTCGCCAACGGGAACCTGATCTGGCTCATACAATAAAATATCAGCCGCTTGTAGCACAGGATAATCCAACAACCCAACACTGACATCCTCACCTTGCTTAAGGGCTTTCTCCTTGAACTGAATCATCCGCTCCAACCAATTCAGCGGTGTAACGCAGTTGAGGATCCACGCGAGTTCGGAATGGGCAGAAATGTGAGACTGAATAAAAATAGTGGCTTGTTCTGGGTTAATTCCACAGGCGAGATATGTGGCGGCCACCCTTCGAGTCGTGCTAGCCAACACCTTTGGATCATGGGGCACGGTGATGGCATGAAGGTCAGCCATGAACAAGTAGCTATCGTACTGCTCCTGAATTTCAACCCAGTTGCGAATTGCGCCGAGATAGTTCCCTAAATGAAGGTCGCCCGTCGTCTGAATGCCAGAAAGGATACGCTGCTTCGTCATTAATGAAAAACCCACCAACCTAAAAGAATCTGCAATCTAAAAGAATATGCAATACGTTCTTATTCTAAGGGATGGTGGGAATCTGCGTTGAGGCAAGGGGTACTACGATATGTTGTATCGATATTTTGCATTGGTATTTCTATTTTCCGCTGGATCTGAATTCCCGTTCCAGACAGCGTTCAAGTAACTCGATGCGGTGTAGATATAGAAAGCGCCGGGGGTTCAAAATCGGAGTTGTGGTTGGGCCTTCAAAGATCGGTTGGTTGAGATAATGCCAGATAGGGAATTTGGAAAGGGAAGTAATCATGTCGGTTGCGGGGAGTGGGCTTACATAGCTACTTTTCTAAGGTGCCCTGTTCTCAGGAAAATGTCCTAGGCAAGATCCCGTAGATCTCAACCGATCGCCCCTTGCCTTAGATCTGTATTTATAATTAGAACCAAACTGACAACCAAACAAAAAGCCCGGCATCATTGCAAGGCTTTTGTTACTTATTTAAAACTCCCCAGGCAAGATTCGAACTTGCGACCAGTCGATTAACAGTCGACCGCTCTACCACTGAGCTACTGAGGAACGCTCTCGACGTCATTTAATATAACAAGCTCTCCGAAGATTTACAACCCCTTTTTGAGAAAAATTCTGAGAATCTCTAACAAATAATTTTTTCAACTTTATTTGTTGAATCGAAGCCGATCGAGTTTAGCTTGGGCTTCAGGATCCAGGGAATTGATTAGAAAGCGCCCTGACGATTTATTTTTAGTTTTTTGACGAAGACGGACATGAGCATTAGTCAGTTCCACTTCGCGCCAAAGTTGAGGAGCTGAGATCCATTCCGCACCATAACCTCCCACGGTGAGCTGTTGGGCACGATCGCTCGTTGCTACAATAATCCGCTGTTCAAATTTACGAATGTCTTGGCGAAAGTTTGCACAGGATTTCTCGATAAATGTATCAGCCGTTTCACCATGATTCGTGTAGTGAATGGCGAGAAATTCACTAATGACTTGCTCAGTACTGCCGCCATCTCGGTACTGTGAATCAAACACAATTTTGGAGTTGTAGGCGTTGTAGGCAGAAAATCCAGTCAGATGGTCTACTAGACGATGGCGCGCTTCTTCTAGTCCATGACGATCGCGAATTTTTTTCAAGTCAGTCCATGCCCCGACAATGTTGTAGCCGTCAACGAAGAGAAGTGCCTGGGGCTTATCGGGTTTCATGGGTGCATGGTTTGGCAGAGGGGAGTGCGATCGTTAATATGATGACATCCCGATCTGATCTTGTCACGGTTTGCTCTCGCCACAATTTGACTAAGCTTTACTCAAAGCGCGTTTTGCTCAAATTAAGACGGATGGGTTTCCATTTGAATCATCCGGTCCCTAAGCCTTGCCGGATCGCCCCGATCGATGACGGTACCTTGATGCATTAAGAGTGCGCCGTCTGCATAATCCAGCTCGTTAAGTCGATGGGTGACCCAAAGGGCTGTAATACCGCGTTCTTTGACAAGCCGTTGGACTTGGGCCACTAATTCGAGCTGACTATCAGGATCAAGAAGAGCGGTTGGTTCATCTAGGAGTAAAACATCACATTGGGTTGCGATCGCTCCAGCAATAGCCACTCGTTGCTTTTGCCCACCGCTGAGAGCATAGATCGGACGACGGCTGAATTCTAGAAGATTAACAGCGGCTAGGGATTCTAAAACGCGAGATTTCACTTGGGCAGTGGTAAGGTTTTCCCGGACCAACCCAAAAGAAACATCTGCACCAACGGTCGGCATAACAAGCTGATGGTCAGGATTTTGAAAGACAAACCCAAGTTTTGGAGAGACCTCAATGGTGCCGCTTTGACGAGGTAATAATCCCGCAATTAGTCGTAAAAGAGTAGACTTTCCGCAGCCGTTCGTTCCCAACAGCATCCAAAACTCGCCTTGGGGAATATCCAAGGAACATCCCTGAAGGACGGCTTGACCTGTTTTCCACTCAAAGCTCAAATCATGAGTTGCGATCGCAGAAGCCATGATAGTTTTCCTTAGAAATTCCTTATAAATAAATCTTTCTTAAAGAATTAGATTAAAAACAAACCGCACAATCTCAGATCGCCGTGCGTTCTCCTAAGCAAGAGTGCAGTGCAATGTGAGGCTGTGCGGAAGGTCACGATGAGAGTGCTATGCGTTCGGGGCAAAGAACCCAGGAGCACGTCCACCAGCTCCACCACTGGTTTTTTCATACACCTGTACCGAAATGACGGAACTTCCGAGCAGTGCAACTTTTTTGTTGGTCTGATGGTCACAAGTGAGTTCAATTAGCCCATCATTGTTGCCTTTTAAGGCATTCAAGAGCTGCTGAAATGCAGATTCAGCGTCTGCTTGCTCTTTTTTCTGGATGCTCAGGGTGCTTGGACCCTTCAATGTAAATTCCAAAATAAACATAACCGTCAGTTCATCCTGTGGGCGTGCAGTAACCATTATAAGGATCTGACCGATCGATTGAACTGTTTTTTCCACCGCTTTTTTTTAATTCTGGCGGATCACCGAAGCTTGCCCCTATAATCTGTAAAGAAACGTAACTCATCTCTCATACTTAGAATTTTAAATATTTTAGGTTGGGTGGGATTACCGTCTTTATATATTTTCTTTTGGAGATTTGTACATGACCATAGCAATGGGGCGTGCGCCAGAGCGGGGCGTATTTGACGTACTCGACGATTGGCTAAAACGCGATCGCTTTGTGTTTGTG
>JAYUEU010000058.1:0-2751 GCA_043739065.1 Synechococcales cyanobacterium
GCTTTTAGTTTTTTGGAAACGGCGACTCATACATAGCTGCATGAATAGGAGTCCTAATATCGTAATCCAGTAATTAGAGTCCTTTACAGCCATTTTTAGAAAAGAGTGTGTCATTAAACTGGCTATCAAATTGGCCTGCACTTCTGCGATCGACATTTCTCCGTAGGGTGTATACTCAGTATGAATCTCAGGTATCTTACTTTCGAGTAAATCTACAATGACTAATTTGTCATGTAATTGTTTGTCATATAATTGCTGAAGTGATGAGTTGTCAAATAGTCCTTGACATTCTTCAGGTTGAGTTTGAGATGTGCATTTAAATTGAAAATTAATGCTAGGAAACGTATCTATTGGTCCCCAAAAATTAATCTGAAATGGTGTCTGCATTCGTAGATCGTCTAGACTTTGTAAACCCGATCGATTATTGGAGGCAGTATAGAACTTTTCTAAAGCTAAGACAGCGACTGATTTTACTCTATGACTTCGATCTGTATGAGAATCATCTTCATAGCTAAATCGACCCCAGAGATCAGCCCGTCTTGCTAGATTATTTAATCGATGCGGATTGGGCGGGCGGCGAAAATAGCTGACGATTTGTTGTGGAGCGATCGAGTACTGTTGAGTTTTTTCATTAATTGGGAGCAAGTTATGATAAATATTTAATGTAGATTTTCCTAATGCAATCTTATTTGGTCTTGACACTAAGACAATCTGGTTAGGATACTTTTCAATTAATGCTTTCAAAGGACGCTTTAAGCGATTATCCGTATCTATATCCACATATTGCTTCATCTGTTCAGGTAGATTTAAAACAACAATTTTTGCATCATTTTCAATCAAATTTTTGACTAAATTGGCATAAAAGAGATTGAGCTGCTGCAAATTCTGTAAATCATAATTTGTTATATCTGATGTATTAATTTTTAATATCAGAATCTCATTGGGTGGTGTTCCAAGATTATGCAGTCTAATTAAACTATCCTGTGTATCAAGTTCCCATTGCTGGACGATCGGTAAGTTCAGCATCACGATGCAATATATCCCGCCCCAAACGATCGTTAAGACAAGACTCACTAATTTTCGCTTGATTGTGAGTCGCACGTTACGTCTTTTCATGTTGGCTATAGGAATACCAAATTAACTATATCTTGATTTCGCAATGAATCGACTTACGTAAACCCGCAAGTTTATTTGCGTAGATGCCTCTAGGTATAAATCCGATAGATAAGACAGAATAGCAATGTCCCACTCAATTCATATCTAGAGAACAAGCATGAAAAACAATCTAACTTACAAATTAAGTGCGATCGGTCTTTTAGCAATGATACTGACGACAGCGATCGGTCAAGGTCGTGCTAATGCCCAGAACCCTGGCGAACATCCCCACTATCTCCATGCTCGCAGTGATCTTCGTAAAGCAGAACAACTTTTGCAATTGCCCGATGAACGGAATGTAAAGCAGGAAGAAGTCATCGCAATACAGCAAGTTCAATTGGCGATTGCTAAAATTGATAAGGCTGCTGCACTCGATCGAAAAGATGTAGATGATCATCCCAAAATTGATACGTCTCTACAACACCTTGGTAAGTTCAGAGCTATTGAAAGTCTATTGCAGAGTGCAAAACGAGATATCTCACTTGAAGAAGATAATGCTGCTGCACGATCTTGGAAACGTCAAGCTAATAGTTATATTGATAAAGCTGAAAAACGTGTTGATCTTGCCATCAAGCGTGATCACGCGGATGATCAACGAAACCCACAGCATTAATTTAAACTTGGGTAAATTTAGGTAAATTCAAGTGCAATTTGTTAACAGAATTGCACTTGAATTTACGATCGACTGCGACACACTCACACTGTTTTTAAGCATACGAGATAATGATGAATAAGAAACTCACTCTTATAGCTTGTCTGTTCATTCTGGGACTGGGGAGCATTACTCCGGCCTATGCCCTGCCCATAGCAGATTCTAATGTCGTCCATTTGATCAATCGTCTCAGCTTTGGACCTAGACCGGGAGATCTTGAAATTGTCAAACAATTAGGAACTGAAGCCTATATTCAGCAACAGCTTCATCCTGAATCCATTCCTGAACCTCAAGCTTTAACAACAAAACTTTCCCAATTGGAGATGCTCAACTTAGCTCCTTTGCAATTGTTTGAACAAATAAGTTTTCCAAAACTCTCAAAAGGAGAAAAACTCACACCAGAACAGCAGAAAGAACGGCGAAAAAAAGAAAATCAGGTTCTAGAACAGGCAACTGAAGCCCGCTTATTACAGGCGATCGCTAGTCCTCGTCAATTACAAGAGGTGATGGTCGATTTTTGGTATAACCACTTCAATGTATTTTCTCGCAAGGGCATCGATCAAATTTTGGTCGGAGCCTATGAGCAAGAAGCCATTCGTCCCCATGTGTTCGATCGTTTCCGAGATTTACTCGGGGCAACCGTTCGTCATCCTGCAATGCTCTACTATCTCGATAATGTTCAAAACACTGCATCTAATCCTAAGGGGAATGCTAAACGTAAGCAGGGTTTAAATGAAAATTATGCCAGAGAACTAATGGAACTGCATACGCTAGGAGTGAACGGCGGCTATACGCAGCAGGATGTTATTGCACTCGCAAAAATATTCACAGGATGGATGTTCCGGCGATCGGCTCAGGCTGGTGTCGATCCCAATGGCTTCTACTTTGATTCAAAACATCATGATTCTAGTGACAAAGTCTTTTTAGGGAAGACCATTAAAGGT
>JAYUEU010000059.1:0-7025 GCA_043739065.1 Synechococcales cyanobacterium
TGCCCAGAGTTGTTCCATGGCGGTAAAGAATTGGTCCGATCGGTCTGTCATTTCAGCATCCGTCAAGTCATCCAGTAATGCATTCGTAGACACATCGGAAAACCAATGATCTGCATCAGCGGGGGAGAGTGGGTAAGGAATTTTTGCCTTAGTCACGTCGATCGCATCCACTTTCCAATCTCCGGTAAAGTCCTCACTGTCCTCATCGCCATCGGTATCGAACTTCAAGTTAACTTGGTCCGGTGGCAGCAGCAGATTCAATAAATCTTTTTTAGCTTGTTCTGAGTTCAGTTCCATGGTGTGTTGACCTATGCAAGTTGGACCTAATGTTTTCTTTGAGTTGTGCGCTTCCTGTTGTGTGTAGTGTTGTCCCAATGAATTAACCGCACCCATGAATTTATCCTTCATTCTCATTAATTAGATTAACCGACACCCAGCGAAGTTAACTTAACAAATCCCAAATCTTTTGGACTAAGAATTTAGTAAAAGAGTAACAGCTCAGCTTGATGTTGCTACCTACCTCGGCACAGAGGCAAATTCCGAAAAATCCCTTCATTTATCCCAGATTATTTGTCATAAATTATCACCCAGTTAAGCGATGGTCATATCATCCGATCGGACGATATGAATGCTAAAGACTACTTAGATATAGAAGAAATTTATGTAATTTTTCTCACAAAAATGATCGAGATTGTGATGAACGAGATTGTGCGACTTGATTTTATGACTGCCAGGAATTGATTATTTATTCTCAGGGTTTCGTAACTTTTTTCATGGACTTTCTTTAAAATGGAGGCAAGCTTCCAAATTGCTCCATTAGTCCTATCCACAAGTCATCATAAGTTTTCTACAATATAGTGACAATCTTTCCAGTTCCGCCTCATGGATACCATTCCTCTCAATTTATTATTACAAAATCTGAAGAGTGATGACTTGTTTACTAGAGATAGTGCGACTCAAGAGCTTTGGCGCCGCTGGTTTGGCCAAAAGGGGACGATGGGATTGCAGATTTTGCAACGATCGCAGCTTTTACAAAACATGGGCCAATTGGATGAAGCTGAATCGGTGCTGTCTCAGGTAATTCGATCGATGCCAGATTTTGTGGAAGCTTGGAATCGTCGAGCGGTGGTTTATTTTATTCAGGACAGCCACCGAAAAGCGATCGCTGACTGTCAACGCGCTTTAGTGCTTAATCCATTCCATTTTGGGGCGCTCCATGGCATGGGATTGTGCCACCTTAAACTGTTCGAATATCGTCAAGCCAGTCAAATCTTTCGTCAGGCTCTGGAAATTCAACCCTATTCCGTGGAAAATCAGCGGATGATTTTGGAATGTGCTGCTCATCTGAGTTAGGCGGTTAATTTGATGATTTAACCGATCGTTCAACCACCTTTTAACCCTAGTGGGCGAAGTGTCAAGTCGAGATCACGGGCATGAGTTGGGTTCGATAAATGAGGTACTATTAAGAAAAATGTAGCAAACTCATTAAGAGCCTCACCCGTGACCAATACTCGCACCGTTTCCGACTCAAAGCGCACTTTCTATACGCTTCATACGCGTCCCATTAATTCGATTTATCGCCGTGTGGTGGATGAGTTGATGTCGGAGATGCATTTGCTGATGGTAAATACGGATTACGCCTATAGTCCGATTTATGCGTTGGGGTTGGTTTCGGCTTACGATCGATTAATGACGGGTTATCGTCCTGATGCCGATCGGGAATCGATTTTTAATGCGCTCTGTAAGTCTGTCGAATGTGAACCAGAGTCGTTCCGCAAGGATGCAACGGATCTACTTGGCTCTATAGATGGATTGACCTGGGATGGGTTGATGAGCGGTGGGACGACGGGAAAGCTGGAGTCCGCGATGGCTCAGGTTTCCGGGAATCCAAAGTTTAAATACAGTCGTGTATTTGCGATCGGAGTCTATACGCTTTTAGAGAAGCTAGATGCGGAAAAATTAAAGGATAAAGAGATTCTTAATACGGCTCTAAAGACTGTCGCTGAGTCGTTGAATTTGTCGGTAGATAAGGTTCAAAAGGATTTGGAACTGTATCGCAGCAATCTGGAGAAGATGGCGGCGGCGCAAATTGTGATGGCAGATATTTTGGCAGCCGATCGTAAAAAACGCGATCAACGTGAACAAGAGAAAATTGCCAGAGCAGCGGCGGCAGCATCACCTACGCCAGTAGTAGCTACAGAAGTGCCTGCGGAAACTCCTGCGGAAGAAGCTAAAAATGATGTGACGGCAGTTTAGATTTCTGTTTAAAGCACTCTGGGTTCAGACTATTTTCTGTAGCCGTTGTAACGGTCCGATCGCGCCTACTGTCCTACAACTAGATGAAATTCTAGTGATGGGATATGGGCGCGATTTTGTCTGAATTAACTGAAGTATTATTGTCTGTCAAAGAAGAAAAAGGGTTGAGTTTTGAGCAATTAGGGACATTGTTGGGTCAAAACGAAGTCTGGGTGGCGGCGTTGTTTTATCAACAGGCGAGTGCTTCCCCCGATCAGGCGGAGAAATTGTTGGAAGTCTTAGGTTTACCGCCTGCGATCAAGTCTAAGTTGATGGCGTATCCGGTGAAGGGCTTAGGGCCAGTTGTGCCGACGGATCCTTTCATTTATCGATTTTACGAAATTATGCAGGTGTATGGTTTCCCGATGAAGGATGTGGTCCAAGAAAAATTTGGGGATGGGATCATGAGTGCGATCGATTTCACCTTAGATATCGAAAAAATTGAAGATCCTAAAGGCGATCGGGTCAAAGTCACAATGAACGGTAAATTTCTCCCGTATAAAAAATGGTAGTTTTTGGATAATCGACGTGCTGTCGGGGAACTTTTAAGCTTAAATCTAGGTTTAGTAGAAAAATACCTTCAGCGCTTTTCTGATTCATGATGCACCATTTTTCTTCGCAGCTTGGCCTCCTTAGCTTTCAACCTCAACAAAAACAACGTCAACTCAGTTACGCGATAGCGCTAGTTTTAGGATTTGCTGCGATCGAGGCGTTGGTGGGTTGGCGCAGTCATAGTGTGGCGTTGGTGGCGGAGGCTGGGCACTTGGTGGCGGATAGTGCGGCGCTGGCGTTGGCATTGTGGGCGACAGTCAAGACGCGTCCGGCCTTGAAGTCTGGATGGATTGGAACCCATAATTTGTCTCTAGCGGATGATCAGCCAGATTCTCAGACTTGGGCAGCATTTATTAATAGTCTGGGACTAATGGGCACGGCGGTTTGGGTTGCGCTAGAGGCGGTGCTGCATTGGCATGATCCAAAGGATTCGGTGGAGGCGCTGCCGATGCTATTGACGGCGATCGTTGGTTTATTTGTTAATGGCGTTAATATTTCAATTTTACACTCGGGTTCGCAGCAAGATCTCAACATTAAAGGCGCTTTTTTACACGTTGTTGGGGATTTTTTGGGTTCGGTAGGCGTTGTTGTAGCGGCGATCGCCGTGGCGGTGATGCATTGGATTTGGGCAGACTGTGCAGTGGGGTTGGCGATCGCCTGTTTGATGATTATTGTGGCAGTGCCGTTGGTGGTTCAGAGTGGTCGGCGGCTGTTTCGGCTGTAATCAAATTAGTGCGGGATCAAACTAAATCTGTAGATTATTTGATTTCTTTAAATTTTCTGTGCGATCCCCGATCGATTGTCCCTCCAATACAAAAGTCACCCTTAAGAATTCACCCTTCATGCCCTAAAGTTTTCCATAATATTCAAAAGCACTATTGTTCTTATTCACTCATTTTTCCTAATCCATGACTCATCCTCTCCATGTTGCGTTCATCTGGCACCAACACCAACCCCTCTACAAAAGTCGTGTGGCTGACGGTGAATATCGCTTGCCGTGGGTCAGATTGCATGGCACAAAAGATTACCTCGATCTAATCCTTCTCCTCGAAAAATATCCAAATCTCCACCAAACCGTAAACCTCGTGCCATCGCTGATGATGCAAATTGAGGATTATGCGGAAGGCAAAGCACTAGATCCCTACCTCAAAGCAACGGTCACTCCGATCGATCAACTGCTCCCTGAAACCAAAGAATTCATCATCGAATATTTCTTTGATGCCCATCACCGCACGATGATTGATCCTCATCCACGCTATAGCGAACTCTACAACCAACGCCAAACAAATGGTCGTCGCTGGTGTTTTGAAAACTGGGTTGATCGTGACTACGGTGATTTACTCACTTGGCACAACCTCGCTTGGATCGATCCACTGTTCTGGGATGACCCCGAAATTCGGGCTTGGCTTGATAAAGGGCAAGATTTTACCCTGAGCGATCGGCAACGTATCATCGCCAAACACCGCGAAATTCTCAGCCAAATCATTCCGAAACATCGGGCTATGCAGGAAAGTGGTCAGATCGAAGTCACCACTACGCCTTACACTCATCCGATCATGCCACTCTTGGCCGATACCGATTCTGGTCGAGTTGCGGTTCCTCAAATGGGCCTTCCTGAACAACGCTTCCGGTACCCTGACGATATCTCCCGTCACCTCCGCAAAGCTCGCGAAATGTACGAAGATCGCTTCGACACTCCCCTGCGCGGACTCTGGCCATCAGAACAATCCGTCAGCCCGGAAATCCTGCCCTACATCGCTAAGGAAGGAATTCGTTGGATTTGCTCTGATGAAGCTGTCCTCGGTTGGACCCTCAAACACTTCTTCCACCGGGACGAACGCGGCACGGTCCAAGATCCTGACATGCTCTATCGCCCTTACCGTCTTGCGACTGAAAACGGCGACCTAGCGATCGTATTCCGAGATCACCGTCTCTCTGACCTAATCGGATTCACCTACAGCGGCATGGATGCCCAAAAAGCAGCCACGGATCTAGTCGGCCACTTGGAAGCGATCGCCCGATCGTTGCGTGAAAAATCCGACGAACCCCATCTGGTCACGATCGCCCTTGATGGTGAAAACTGTTGGGAATTCTACCCTCAAGACGGCATTCCATTCCTGACCACCCTCTATGGAATTCTCAACGATGCTCCCCATATTAAGCTCGTCACCGTTTCTGAATATCTAGATGAATTCCCCGTCACCGCAGAAATTCCCTGTGACAAACTCCACAGCGGTTCTTGGGTGGATGGCAGTTTCACCACCTGGATTGGCGACCCGGCAAAAAACCGTGCTTGGGATATGCTGACTGCTGCTCGTGACACCTTAGCTCGTCACCCCGAAGCTACGGAAGAATCTAATCCCGAAGTCTGGGAAGCGATGGACGCGGCGGAAGGGTCTGATTGGTTCTGGTGGTTTGGTGAAGGCCATTCGTGTAATCATGATGCGATTTTTGACCAACTTTTCCGCGAACATTTAATTGCTGTGTACCAGTTACTTGGCGAACCTGTTCCCGATGAAATCCGCCGTCCGGTCGAAATCCATGCGGCTAAGGGCGATCGTGCTCCTGAAGGTTTCATTCATCCAATTATTGATGGGCGCGGCGATGAACAGGATTGGGATCGGGCTGGACGTTTTGAAGTGGGTGGCGCACGCGGTACCATGCATCAAAGTAGCGCAGTACAACGGCTTTGGTATGGTTACGATCACCAAAATCTATACCTTCGCCTAGACTTCCAAGTCGGGATTAAACCGGGTATAGATTGTCCACCAGAACTTAATTTGCTTTGGTATTACGAAAATCACTCGACCTTTAACAGCCCATTGCCGTTGGTAGATTTACCGGACGAAGCGCCCTTGAACTACCACTTCCGTCATCACCTCGGCATTAATTTGCTAACTAAAACGGTTTGGTTCCAAGAAGCGGGTGAACATTGGCGCTGGCATTCTCGGGCGAGCCGATCGTCTGTCGCATTAGACACCTGTTTGGAAGTTAGCATTCCTTGGGTAGATTTACAGATGGAGCCAGATTCTCAACTTCGAGTGGTGGCCGTTTTGTCTGATGGTGGCCGTTATCGCCAATACTTCCCTGAAAATGCGTTGATTCCGGTGACGATTCCCTAACGTGCTATCGATCGTGTTATCCAACAAAACGATCGCGACAGGGTTGGGAAACGATCGCCCAACCCTAGTTTTTTTGCATGGATTTCTCGGTAGTCATCGTGATTTTATTCACCTTGCGCTCGAACTCAGCCAATCCAAATTCAAACCACATAACTGTCTTTTACTAGATCTTCCCGGCCATGGTGAAAGCTTAGGGCTTCCCGATCGTACCTATACCCTGCAAGGAGCCGCCGAAGCAATACTGAATACGATAGATCATTGCAAGATTGATCGCCCAATTCTTTACGGTTATTCTATGGGCGGACGATTGGCCTTATACTTAGCGCTCTGTTGGCCCGATCGTTTCTCCTCTGCCTTCCTTGAGTCCACGTCTCCCGGACTCGCCACTACTGTAGAACAATCCGATCGTCGTGAGCAGGACAAACGACGGGCGCAATCTATTCAAGCCGACTTCCCAGAATTTCTTAATAAATGGTATCAAGCTGACCTGTTCAAGAGCCTTAAAACTCATCCTGTTTTCCCTCAACTTCTCGATCGTCGCCATCAAAACGATCCTGATGAACTAGCCCGATCGCTCGTCAACATGGGCACCGGATCCCAACCATCATTTTGGTCCAAACTTCCGCAGGCGAAGATTCCCATTTATCTCATCGTCGGCACCGCAGATCAAAAGTTTTGCGCCATCAACCAAAAAATGCACCAGCTCTGCCCAACCGCCCAACTTCACCAAATCGCTAACATCGGCCACAATCTCCACATTGAAGCCCCAGATGCGATCGTCAGAATCATCCTGAACAATACATCCAGCCCCTAACCGTAACCATGCTCCATCAAAAAATCGCTCGTAATCCCTGAAGAATTCCCTGGAGACCCGGAAGACTTCGGTGAAAGTAAAAACTTTTCCACATACTTCCCTAAAATATCACCCTCTAAATTCACCCTAGAACCGGGCTGAAGATGGCTCAGATTCGTCATTTCATAGGTATGAGGAATCACCGCAACCTTAAACCAACTCCCCGCACTATCACAGTCCGCGATCGTCAAACTAATCCCATT
>JAYUEU010000060.1:0-12322 GCA_043739065.1 Synechococcales cyanobacterium
TCTGACCATAACGTTAGCCGCATTAAATAGTAACTATTGGGGCCAAGAGATCTCCGTCACAGGTCTGATTACGGGCCAAGATATCGTGAGCGCGCTGAAGGGGCAAGACTTGGGCGATGGGATTTTGTTGCCATCCTTAATGATTAAGCTACATTCGACGCTGTTTCTAGACGATATGACGGTTCAGGCGGTGGCGGATGCGTTGGAGACGAAGATTTGGATTGTGGATGGCGTGGATGGTCTGGTAGATGCTTGTAGTAATTTAGACCTGGATGCTGCGATCGTTGCGGAACATCTTGGGAACCTTTTGAAAATGTAAGCGGTCAAGAGATTCAGGTTCAGCACTCACACAGGAATTCAAAACATATCATGAAACTTATTCAATCCCTCGCTCCTCGTTCATCTGCCGCATTCGCTTTAGCGTTGGGCGTAGTGACTACAGGTCTGTTACCTCTCGCCACTCTTCGTGCTGAAGCTGAAGTGTACCCCGCTCAATATAATGCCCCTCGTCCCGCTGTTTTCAACCGATCGATTCGTATCTCCACAGGTGCGGTCATCCCATCAAATTACGTGAAGGCTTCCAAAATTGTTTTGGCTCCTGATGAAAAAATGGCAGCCACCTTGAATATCTCCAACAACATTCGTTCTGGCGATAATCGATTGTTGATTCCAGCGGGAAGCACCGTAGAAGGCGAATTTCGTCCAGCTAGCATTACCCTCAATGGTAAAGAAGAAAAAGGTAGTCGCTTCTATGCCCGCACGTTGGTTCTTCCCAATGGCAGCAGCATGATGCTGGACGCAACCTCTGATTTAATTACCCGCAAAGAAACCATTAGCAAAGGTCTTAATACTACGTCAATCTTGACGGGTGCTGTTGTAGGCGCGGGCGCGGGTACTATTATTGCCGGTGTGACCGGAAACCGTCATATCGGCGTCGGCGACATCTTAATCGGAACTGCAGCGGGTGCAGTGGGTGGCTTGTTAACCAACGGTCAGAACAAGTCTGAAGTTGTGGTTGTGAATACCGACACAGACCTAGGCTTGCGTTTGGCATCTCCCCTCACCTTTAATAACGCCTACTAACTCAGCCGCCATTAACTGAGTGAGTAAAACCCCGCAGGATGAATCAATTCTGTGGGGTTTGTAATTGGGTGGGAATCCGGTGACTAGAATTCTGGAATCCCTATCAAAAAAGTTGAAAATACCCCTGTTCGTTTTCATTAGAACTTTCTAGACTAGTGAAGAACGGTTAAACTAAAGATTGCACAAAGCAGCAAGGAAGAGATTATGGCCCTGTTCGATCGTGTGAGCCGCTTGGTTCGAGCAAATGTCAATGACATGGTGAGCAAAGCTGAGGATCCAGAAAAGATTCTGGACCAGGCGCTCATGGATATGCAGGAAGACCTGATCAACATGAAGACAGCAGTGGCAGGGGCGATCGCAACCCAAAAGCGCAGTCAGATCCAGTACGAAAAAAATCTGACTGAATCGTCTACTTGGCAGTCTCGTGCCCAGCTTGCATTACAGAAAGGCGATGAAAATCTTGCCCGTGAAGCCCTAGTTCGTAAGAAAAGTTTTGCTGATTCCGCAGCATCTCTCAAGACTCAACTGGATGCCCAAAGCGTTCAAGTAGATAGCCTGAGGAAAAATTTGGTCGCGATGGAGAGCAAAATCTCCGAAGCAAAGACCAAAAAAGACATGTTAAAAGCGCGTGCAGCGGCAGCTAAAGCAAACGAACAGCTTCAATCCGTCATCAACAGCAGCAATACGGGCAGCGCTATGGCAGCTTTCGAGCGGATGGAGGACAAAGTTCTTCAGCTTGAATCGCGATCTATGGCGGCGGCAGAACTCGGCAGCTCAGGCCTTGAAGCTCAGTTTGCAGCACTAGAAGGTGGGAGCAATGTGGATGCGGAACTTCAGGCCATGAAAGCTCAAATGCTGGGCGGATCGGCACCTGCTGCAACTCCACAAATTACTGGCACTCCAGCCGGAGTGAATGCGGATGCGGATGCGGAGCTAGAAGCCCTAAAAAAACAAATGGATAATCTCTAGTTACTGTTAAGCCTCAGTCAGGACGATCGCGCTATCATAAAAAGTAACAAACTGTTACCTTACGTGATCGCCTTGACTGTCACTCCCTTAATTAACCCAAAAATTAACCCGAACCCTTGGAATTTGCTCACTCCACTTTGGCAAGGTGACGATCGTCAAGTCCAATCGGGTTTGCCCCACAACCAACTTGCCCCCGCTTGGCAAATGATGTTGCTCGGTGATGGTTCCCCAACGCGCTATCTCCAGCTATTGACAGGCGAACCGACGCTGATTGATTTAATTGATATGTCCAATGTCGGTGAATCGCACGATCGTGCCCCCGCTCAAATCTTGAAAGTTCCCGGACCGCGAGTCCGCCGTCAAGTATGGTTGACCAATGGCGGCGAACCTACGGCTTATGCGACCTCTTGGTGGGAACAAAGTCACGTTGATGAATATTTAGAAAATCGATCGCTCCCCATCTGGGCTAGCCTGGCGAAACTGAGAACTGAGCTATACCGTGATGTCCAAGGGCTGTACTATGGCCATTCCGACGAAATTTCCCAAGCCTTTAATCACCCTGGACCGTTCTGGGGACGACATTACTTGTTTTGGCATCATGGTCAGCCATTGACGCTAATTTACGAAGTTTTTTCACCAAAATTAGAACGATATTTAGGACCAACAACTATCTAGGCTTGCTTATTGTCTAAATAGTTTTAGAGAGCGTTTGAACATCTAAAATTGTCACGATTCATAACATGTAGGGTTACTCTTAAACTGAATGGCCGTGTCGAAGTCTCCGATCACTTGCTTGTTTGGGGATGAACCCTAGTCAACATTCATTCTCCATGAGTTTTTCTCAATGACTAACCAATATCTAAATCTATAGGTAATTTCTAAATCTATTATTTAGATGAGTATTGCACTTAGAAATTCCGATCGTAGACGATTCTAGTGCTGACGATCGAATTCAAGGCACAAATTCAGGCAAATCAAACCGTAATTATTACTTAAGGATTAAAGTGCTGAGGGAAACCATCACTTTGCTGAAGTGCTCTATAGTTTAGGTTATGTGGACTGCGCTAGCTCTATTTCCAGCTAGGTCAATCTTTTATTAGATAATGAAATTTTATTTAATAATTCAAAAATTGCATTGATCTAATTCTTAAAATGCAATACGTCATTTTTTTGCTTCATTTCGTATATACATCGTTCTGGCTTGAGGCTAAGTTGTCTAGAGGGGTGAAGTTATCGCATCTAGAACCTGCTAAAACTAATCAAGCCTCCTGTGATTTGGCCTTCTAATTTTATAAATCGCTATACATTTCTCTCTTGAATTGGATTGGTCTAGATCGCCTAAATCGTCCTTTTTAGTAAATCCTGCGATCGGAAACTAAGATTATGCGTATTCTCATAGTTGAAGATGATGAAATTGTTGCTCAAAGTCTAACGATCGCGTTGAATGAACATCATTATGCGGTGGATGTGGCGAAAGATGGGCGTATGGGTTGGGAGTATGCCATGACCTGTACATATGACGTAATTATCTTAGATGTTATGTTGCCGATTTTGAATGGTATTCATTTTTGTCATCAATTGCGATCGAGTGGCCGCATGACTCCGATTTTGCTAGTGACGGCCCATGGGGATAAGGCAAAGTTGATTGAAGGTCTTGATGCTGGAGCGGATGACTATGTAATGAAGCCGTTTGATTTAAAAGAAGTACTAGCACGCTTGCGGGCATTGGTTCGACGAGGTCAGTCCTCCTTGTCCCCTATGCTGAATTGGGGAGATCTCAAGCTTGACCCCAATGCTTGTGAAGTAAAATGGCAGGAGAAACTGCTTAAACTCACGCCCAAAGAATATAGTTTACTCGCATTACTTTTACGTAATCCTAAACGGATTTATAGCTCCAGCGCTCTGATCGATCATCTCTGGTCTCTCGATACCGCACCGTCAGAAGATACGATTCGATCCCATGTGAAAGGGCTACGAAATAAACTCAAATCTGCTCAAGTCACGGATGATCCGATCGAGACTGTCTATGGCATTGGCTACCGACTGCGTAAGTTGCCCGATTCGACCGATGTCTGTAGTTCTGCGATCGTCACCACTGTCGAGTCCATCAAGACCGCAGCCAATCCGCAGCCAGCCAATCCGCAGCTAATTCAGCCCCAAAATAATGATGCTGAAATCACCGATCGCATTGCGGCAGGTCTCGCCCAAATCTGGTCCACATCTCAGGGCAAACTTTTCACCCGCATAGAGAATCTAGAACAAGCGATCGCCTTAGCTTCTCTTGAACAAATCACCGATTCGATCGCCCAAATTGCCGAGGAATCTGCGCACAAACTGGCTGGATCTCTTGGAATGTTTGAATCAATTCGCGGTTCGGAGTTAGCCAAAAAAATCGAACGGTGGTTTATTCAATTGCGCCAAGGTGAAATGACGCTCCTGCCGCTAGAACCTGTCACTACTTATATTCAAGAACTGCGTAATTGTCTAGAACGGATGAGTGATGCGCCGATCGGAGTAGAGACAATCGGGGGAGAATTTAACGCCGCTGGCAAGACGACTAATCAGGCTAAAGATGTCGTAGAACCCATGCCGTCCACTGTTCTGACAGTTCCCTTATCGGAGCACCTACCGGCCGAAGCGAAAATTTTAATCCTAGATGACGACGCGATCGTGATTCAAGAAATCATACAAATGCTTAGTCCTTGGGGGTTTGAAGTTGTCGTATTGCCTGTATCTGTTGACTTATTATTTGCACTGCAAATCCATCAGCCCGATCTATTGATTTTAGACGTCCAAATGGGCGAACTGAGCGGACTTGCCCTGTGCCAAACCTTACGCAATACAGTGCAGTGGACTGATTTACCCATATTATTTCTTACGGATAAGTGGGATTCAGAGTCCACCCATCGTATTTTTGCAGCGGGTGCCGATGATCTCGTGCGTAAGCCTATCATTGGTCCCGAATTGATTACGCGGTTACTGAATCGGCTAGAACGATCGCGCCTACTTCGCAACCTCTCCGAAACAGATTCCCTCACACAAGTTGCCAATCGTCGTACATTTACGGCCCAAGCTGAGACCTTCTTGCGCATTGCCCACCGTCATGAAAAGCCGTTGTGTCTGGCTCTTGTCGCTCTGTATCAACTTCCCAAAATCAACGATCGTTATGGTTATCTTTGCGGCGACGAAGTTTTAAAACGTTGTGCAAAAATTCTCAAAGCCAATTTCCGTAAAGAAGATTTGATTGGGCAATGGAGTGACGAAAAATTTCTAGTGGTCCTGTATGGCACCGACGAATCCAGTATTAATTATCACTTTTTAGAAACTGTAATGGGGTTTAAACGGCAAGACTTTGTTTCTGCTGAAGGTAATCCTTTTACGGTCAACATAGCTGTGGGCCTTGCGGACTATCAGCCAGGCGACAATTTACAACGTATTTACGATCGAGCCGAACAATCATTAGTCGAATCTATAAAAAAACAACGGAATTCTTTAATGGCGTTTAGCTCCCAAGAGGCACGATGAAACGTAATAACGCTTTGATGGAATCTGAACGATGTAAAACCTGTGAATCTACTCCGATCGAAAACTTTCCGATCGTCCCTAAACCATTACCTAAAATCTATCAATCGAGATCTTTGTTGTTTTATAGCATTTTTTTAGGTATTGCTGGACTTTGTATTTACGAGATTAACTCTAGTGGTTCACAATCGAATTTTACAATAGGAGTGATGACTATTTTAGGTATGGGATCGACGATCTTACTCGCTGATACAATACGCCGTCTTCAGAAAAGCCATCGTGATCTTTATCAAATGACGCAGCGATGCCAAGATGCTCTTCATCTAATGGCTATTTATGCCGTGGAAGAAGGGAATCAATTGACTCAAACCTTGACAATCCAAGATCTTTACAATAATGCACCTTGTGGATATCACTCGCTTAGTCCTGATGGCATTGTTCTATTGATTAATGATACGGAGCTAAAAATGTTGGGTTACGATCGCGCTGAAGTGGTCGGTAAAATGTCATTTCTTGAGTTTGTTGCACCGGAAAGTCGTCGGAAATGGATTGAGAAATTTCAAGTCCTTAAAGCCACAGGTGTTGTCAAAGAAGTTGAAATCTTACTAAAAAGTCGTAGTGGAGAAGTGTTTCCAGTTCTAGTAAATTCAACTGCTATCACGGATAAATATGGCAAATACCTATCCAGCCGATCGACCATAGTAGATGTGCGAAAGCGAAAAAAAATTGAACTGGCCCTACAAAAAAGTGAGGCGCAGTATCGAGGTATTGTTGAAGACCAGATGGACTTGATTTGTCGTTTTTCGCCCGATGGTCGATTGACGTTTGTGAATAAAGCCTATTGTGAGTACTTTAATTTAGATCCACAGAGTTGCCTAGGAAAATCCTTTATGCCTATGGTTTTAGATGACGATCGTGCTAAAGTCGAGGCCCAATTTTATTCTTCATCTCTCGATTCTCCCGTAACCACAATCGAGCATCGGGCCATTTCTCCAACTGGTCAAATCGGCTGGCAATCTTGGACCAATCGCGCCATTTTTAATGAATCTGGCACCATTATTGAATATCAAAGTGTGGGGCGGGATATTAGCGATCGTAAACGTCAACAGGCGGCGGTGGTGAAGCTGAGTAGAGCGCTAGAGCTTGCGGTGGTGGGAATTGCTGAAGTTGATCATCTCGGTTGTTTTATACAAGTTAATGATGCTTATGCCGAAATGAGTGGGTATGACAATGCAGAATTAATGGGGCAGGAATGGTGGAAATTGATCGTTGCTGAAGATCGTTCCAAAGCCATGAGCGCCTATCAAACCATGATGGAAACCGATCGCGCTGAGGTAGAAGTTTGTGGTGCGCGAAAAAATGGTGATATTTTCGATCGAAAGATTGTGTTTGTCAAAGCCTATGATGAGAACCAACAATTTGTAGGCCACTATGGCTTCACGCAAGATATTAGCAGCCGTCGGGAAGTCGATTGTTTAAAGGACGAATTTATTTCGGTAGTCAGTCACGAATTGCGCACACCGCTTACCTCTATTGCAGGTGCATTAGATCTCGTATCTAGCGGCATCTTACAAACGCGCCCCGAACAAGCGCATCGCATGATCACGATCGCCGCCCAAAACACCGAGCGTCTTGTGCGAATGATCAATGACATTTTAGATGTGGAGCGAATTAAGTCGGGCAAAATTGCCATGGAACGGGAATGGTGTGATCTGGCGATTATTTTACAAGAGTCGGTGGAAGTGATGCAGACACTGGCGGATGCGGCCCAAGTGGAATTGAAGCTAAGTATTGATTCGGTGTCGGTGTCGGTAGACCGCGATCGGATGATTCAAGTGATTACAAACTTGCTCAGTAATGCCATCAAATTTTCTGAGCCACACACCACTATTGATGTTGTGACTAGCCTTATCGATCCGTCTTCATCGCACCATCCCGTCACGTTTCAGTTGGATCAGCCTTCCGTGTTGGTGGCTATTCACGATCGCGGTCGGGGAATTCCCTATGACAAACTCACGACAATTTTTCAACCCTTTCAACAAGTAGATGCATCTGATTCCCGTCAAAAGGGCGGCACTGGATTGGGTTTAAGTATTTGTCGTAGTATCTTGCATCAGCATAATGCCCCACTCTGGGTTGAAAGTACTTTGGGAGAAGGCAGCACCTTTTACTTTGCATTACCACGCCTCCTCACTTCCTCCACAACTTCGGTTTAAACTATAAAAATTCAAATCATAAAGAATTATGTTCTAAATATGATCTTAGAATATAGCCTTCATGTTGATCTAGATCTCTATACATTCAATCCATATATTTTGTATTGAACAATTTATTCTTTATTTATCTTTAAAGTTGTGCTAATTTCTCAACTGGCCGCTGCTATGACTCGAAAAATTCTGATTATTGATGATGAATGCGATATTCAGGCAGTTGCACAACTTGCGCTTGAAGTGGTTGCGGGGTGGACAGTTACGATCGCAAGTTCTGGACTGGAAGGTTTAGAACTTGCCTTAAATGAGCAGCCGGATGCGATTCTATTGGATGTAATGATGCCTGATATGGATGGCATTATGACCTTGAAAGCCTTGCAGTCGAATCCTAGAACCTCCATGATTCCTGTTATTCTCATGACGGCCAAAACTCAATTAGCCGATCGGGAACGATTTGCTAAGTTGGGGATTTCAGCATTAATTAGTAAGCCATTCAAAGCAATGAAGCTTTCTGAACAAATTGCTTTAGCGTTGTCTTGGATTTGACCAACAAACTCAGGGGAATTTATCGCAGTTAAGTGATTCAGGTGACTTAACTAGTTGAACTAAAAAGTAGTTGAACTAATTTTAAAGTTGAATCCCAACTTTACCAAATCGCCGTTCACGACTTTGGTAGTCACGCAAGGCTGTGTGGAATTGCACCCGATCGAAATCTGGCCACATAGTATCGGTGACATAAATTTCGGCATAGGCCATCTGCCACAACAGAAAATTACTAATTCGCATTTCTCCGCTGGTCCGAATTAGTAAATCGGGATCGCAAATGCCGCTGGTGTATAGATTGCGCTCAAAAATTGATTCGTCAATATCTTCAAGCGCTAACGTTCCATCTTTGACAGCGGCAGCGATCGATCGACAAGCCTGTAAAATTTCTTGACGCCCCCCGTAGTTTGTTGCGATCGTAAACTGAATACCTGTGTTGACCCGAGTTTCTTCGACGGCCCGATCGATTTCTTCACGTAGAGAATTTGGCAACATTTCCAGGTTTCCCACAAACCGAATCTGCACATTCTCCTTCATCATCTCGCGCAATTCTTTTCTCAAGACCCGCTCAAATAGCGTCATGAGAAACTCAACCTCTTCCGTGGGCCGACCCCAATTTTCAGTAGAAAATGCATAGGCCGTTAGCGCCTCAATTCCCCAATCCCGACAGCAGCGCAATAGATCCTTTAGGACATCCACGCCCTTACGATGGCCCATAATCCGAGGCATAGCCCGACGTTTTGCCCAGCGTCCATTACCATCCATAATGACGGCCACATGACGAGGCATCCGCTCACGGAGAAGGTCGTTGGGAATTTCCTGAAGAAGTTGCTTCGCAGCCATAGGATCAGCCAGTCCTCGAGAATCGCATACTGAAAATTACTTATTGTAGAATGGGCGAAAAACCGCCGATCGGATCATTTCTTTCTGCAATTTCATTAAAATAACAGAGTCAGTTTTCTGCTACGTCAAGAAAAGATGAGATCCAATTTTCCATCTCTTCTAGAGAATACAAGCTCTCGTTCCTAAATTTCGAACTTAAATCTTAGATCCCAACTTACAGCCAACGTTACTTATCACTTTAACCATCAGTACTTATCACTTTAACCATCAGCTTAGAAACTGCCAAATTATCTTTCACATACCAGCGCCATGGCAATTCCACACCCTGCGTTAACCCAATTCGCGTGGTCTGGACTAATTCTCGACTCCCCGAATCAAGGCTCTGCTGCCAGTCCAGAGTGCGATGCTCTAGCCAGAGTATTTGAGTGCTGTCTAGTTTTGTGCCGTATAGCGTTTGGTCGATTTGCATGACGCGACATAGCTTTCCGGGTCCGGCGGCGATCCGATGTGGTTTTTCCTTGGGTTTTGGTTTCCCAAGTTCATAGTCCTTTGGCATCGTCTCCATGTCTAATGCTCGAATCAGTACTGCGCTGGCAAACTTGTCTCGATCGGTGACAACGTTAACACAGTGATACATCCCATAGATTAAATACACGTAGGTATAACCCGCTGGTCCGAACATAATCCAATTGCGATCGGTCTTTTTACGATAAGCATGACATGCCGGATCGCCTTCCTCGTAAGCCTCAGTCTCGACAATAGTGCCGCGTAACTGTTGACCATTCGGCAGCCTTCGCACCATTGTGCAGCCGAGCAAATCTGGAGCAACTTGCAAAGCCGATCGTTCTAGCCAGCTAGGGGCGACAACAGGGGTACTAATAGGCAAAGTATTTTGGGACATTGAGGTTTATCATTCGGGTTGAGAATCTTTAATTATTCTTGCATTTAGCCAATCTTGGAGCGGATTTCGGTACGATCGAACATGAGATAAGACTATTGAAATTCTCAATTTTTCATTCTCAATTCTTAATTCTCTCCCACAACGGTGATTTTCATGGATGTAAAACAAATGCTAGTTGTCATTGCTTGCATCTTCCCGATCGCCTGCCTCTTTTTTGGCACGAAGAATGGGTTCTATGATAGCGATGATTACCACGGAAATGGATCCGCTCACTAAAATCTCATAGGCTAAAAATCTCGTAAACTAACAGGAATTCCATTACTCCGTTGTTTCTGTTAGTTTCGGGTCGAATCGTAATCAAAGTTCATGCTGCAATGCTTTTTCTACGGAACCGGGCAATCCGATGAAGGAATCTGTGTCGAAGTCCAGATTGCCCACCATCGTGTTTTACTCGACTGCGGATTACGCGACCTATCCGTCCTCGAAACCCTTCCATCGCCTGACTTGATTCTATGCAGTCATGCCGATCCCGACAATGCCCGATCGATCCTATTGCTGCACCAAAAATTTCCTGATGTACCGATTTACAGCAGTACTGTCACGGCGCAACTCCTTGGATTAGGCTCATCATTATCACCGCTGATTCAGACATTGGATTGGCGATCGTCCACCGAACTTTTGCCCAACGTCACGGTCCAACTCTTTCCAGCGGGTCATCTCCCGGGCGCAGCAATCATCTTGCTCACGGATACTAGCGGCGATACCACTGACGATCGGCCTCAAACTCTGCTCTATGCTCCAGATTTATCGGTCACTAATTCTCGTCTCACGGATGGACTAAAGCTAGAGGAACTACGAGGATTATTTCCCGATATTTTGATTATTTCAGGCATGTACGGCACCGATCGTTATCCCCACCGTCGGCAACTTGAAACCCAACTGATGGAGACGATTGATCGGGCGCTAATTTTTGGACAATCGGTATTGTTGCCTGTTCCAGCCTTGGGTCTTGCTCAGGAAATTTTGATTTTGTTGCGTAGTCATCACTTGTTTTCAGGCCGAAATGTGACCGTGGTAGTGGATGATGCGATCGCGGATCAATGCGATCGTTACGAACAAATTATCCCCACCTTTCCCAGTAGCATTCAAAACTTCGCTCGCTATCAATCGTTGTTTTTAGATTCTACAATTCGGCCTTGTATTCAACGACTGACGAGCTGTCCCAAGACATTTGCGGTCCCGCAGATTATTTTAATCAGTCAACCCGAAACCTCAGGTCAACCCTTGCCTGCTCTGGTCCAAATCCTAATGCAACGTGGCGATTGGCTGTTGTTATTTCCCCACACTAGCCGTCACCAATTTGAGATGCTAGCGCTGCCAACGGAATCCTACGCGTTGCCGAATCATTGTGATGGCTCGACCTTGCCTCAAGTTATCCACACCCTGCGCCCTCAACACGTTGTTTTTATCCACGGCGCTCCCTTAAAACTTCTCCAGCTTGCTGAACTCGACGATCTTAATTCCCGCTATAAGCTTCATATTCCATCATCAGGCACTGGGCTGGAGTTACCGATCGCCGATTTCTTTAATGCTCCCTCCGTGCCAGATGTTTCCTATGAAGGAGAACTGATCGAAACTGAAACTGAAATTCTCATCTCGTTACCCAGAGATCTCACGGCAGATCCGAGGTGGAAAGTATTATCAGATCTCGGACTGATTCGTGCCCAATGGCAAGGCAATAGTTTGATAATTCGCGGAATTTCTCAGCGTGATCCCCGTTTGTCATAATCCAATTTGGGAGAAATTCGATCGCTTACTCAAAATCGATATGACTCTGAATTTAGTCTGGTATAGTTATTAAAGTTTTATTAAGGAACGTCATTATGTCTGAATGCTTACGGGTTGGTCAAACTGCGCCTGACTTTACTGCAACGGCGGTCATCGACCAAGAATTCAAAACCATTAAGCTATCTGATTATCGCGGCAAGTACACGGTTCTTTTCTTCTACCCGCTAGACTTCACCTTTGTCTGTCCGACTGAAATCACCGCATTTAGCGATCGACATTCCGAATTTAAAGCTATCAACACCGAAATCCTTGGCGTTTCTGTAGACAGCCAATTTTCCCATCTCGCCTGGATCCAAAGCGATCGTAAAAGCGGTGGAATTGGCGACTTGAACTATCCGCTTGTTTCAGATCTTAAAAAGACTATCTCCGAAGCCTATAACGTCTTGGATCCAGAAGAAGGCAT
>JAYUEU010000061.1:0-15284 GCA_043739065.1 Synechococcales cyanobacterium
TAGAACGATCGCAAACAAACGTCGCATGGAATTCCTTCCCTCTACAAAAAAGGTTTGAAAAAACTGGGCATCTTGCTTGGCCCGCACGGGGTTACGCTAAAATAAATCCAGAAATTCCCACCCAAACGCTACCAGCATAATGGCGACAGTACTCGCGATTGAAACAAGTTGTGACGAAACGGCGGTATCCATCGTTAAGAATCGTGAAGTTCTTAGTGATATTGTTGCAACTCAGATTGATATTCACCGTATTTATGGCGGAGTTGTGCCCGAAGTGGCCTCTCGTCAGCACCTTGAAGGCGTAAATATTGCGATCGATCAAGCGCTAGAGCAATCTGGCCTAGTTTGGAGTGAAATTGATGCAATCGCTGCCACCTGTGCGCCGGGACTCGTGGGTGCCCTTTTAGTTGGGCTAATGGCAGCGAAAACCTTGGCCATGGTGCATCACAAGCCGTTCATTGGCGTTCATCACTTAGAAGGGCATATCTATGCGTCGTACCTCAGCGACCCAACTCTGGAGCCGCCATTTCTTTGTCTGTTGGTGTCGGGCGGACATACGAGCTTGATTGCGGTGCGGGAATGTGGACGCTATGACATTTTGGGCCAGACGCGGGATGATGCGGCGGGTGAGGCGTTTGATAAGGTGGCGCGGTTGTTGAAGCTGGGGTATCCTGGCGGACCGGAAATCGACCGACTCTCCAGCCATGGCAACCCCAAAGCGTTCCCTTTACCCGAAGGCCGTATTTCGCTTCCGGGTGGCGGATTTCATCCCTATGATGCGAGTTTTAGTGGATTAAAAACAGCCGTACTCCGCTTGACCCAGACGATTGAAGCCACAGGAGAGTTGTTACCCGTGGCCGACATTGCATCAAGTTTTCAGTTCACGGTGGCGAAGGCATTGACGAAACGAGCGATCAAATGTGCGTTGAATGAAGGTTTGACGACGATCGCGATTGGTGGTGGTGTGGCTGCAAATAGTGAATTACGATCACAATTGCAGTCAGCAGCCACTCCCCACGGCATCCGGGTCATTTTTCCACCCTTAAAATATTGCACCGATAATGCTGCCATGATTGCTTGTGCGGCGGCAGAACATTTTGATTTAGGTCATCGATCGGATTTAGGCTTGGGAGCACGATCGAGAATGCCTGTTTCGCAAGTCATGGAGCTGTATCAGCATCTAGATTAAGACTAATAATCCCCTTACCTTCTAGAATTCTTATGAAAAAAGTTTCCCTAGGCGATCGATTTCTAGGATTTCATGGTTGGGTGCTACTAGGCTATGCATTAATGGGACGAGGATTTTCCTATGTTGGGATTCCACCGCTATTCATTGGCGAAATTTCCCTTATTTTTGGGTTTATTAGTATCTTTCTAAACCGATCGACCAATTATTTTTTATCTACAGCATTCCCAAAAATACTCAAATTACTTCCAGCCCAGATTCTAGTCATTTTCATGACATGGTGCTTGATTTGTACAATTCCCTACGTCTCGAAATATGGCATTGATAGTGTGCGAGACTCGGCAATTTGGTACTACGGCTTTTTTTCCCTGATCATCGCAACACTGATTGCCGCCAATCCAACGCGATTGCTCAATATACTCAACCGCTATCGGCATTTTGTCACTATTTTTTTGGTGTTGTGTCCAATTTTCTTTTTAATCAACCAAGCCGAAATCGCACCTAAATTACCCGGTTCGCCTGTGGCAATCATTGAATTAAAAGCAGCAGATTTAATGATTCATCTGTCTGGCGTAACGGCATTTTTTGTGGCTATGAAAATTCAGAATATTGGATTATTTATTGGAAGTTTTATAGTTAATCTAGTTGTTGTCGCCGCCCAAGCTAACCGATCGGGAAGTTTGGCTTTTTTATGTTCTTTTTTAATTGTCATAACGTTTCGTCCTCAAAGTTATCGAATTTGGGGAATTATGGTCACATTACTTTTAGGTGGAATGTTAATTTTGGCATTTCATCCAGAACTTATTTCCCCTATTTTTAGTAAAATGGCGACAATTTTTGTGGACGATGGTGCTGAACGCTACCAAGGGACGAAAGAATTTCGACTGAAGTGGTGGACCCACATTTACAATTACACCTTCGGCGGCGAATACTTTTGGATGGGTAAAGGCTTTGGTGTGAATCTCGGACTGGACGATCACTTCGATCCGCTAGGAGATGGAAAAGTCCGAAGCCCGCATAACGGACACCTTTGCATCTTGGCTCGGAGCGGGGTTCCGGGGTTCTTTATGTGGATTGGATTGCAGGGAAGTTGGGTGTTGGGTATTTTGCAACGGTTGCTACGATCGGTGATGATTCAAGGTCAACGCATATGGCGCGGTCTATTTTTATTCCTGTTCTGCTACTGGATTGCGTTCATGATCACCATTAATTTTGAGGTGGTTTTGGAAGGTCCATCGGGTGGCGTTTGGTTATGGAGTCTTTTGGGGCTAGGACTAGCGGCAATGTTTGTTTACGACTCTCATGCTGATCTAATGAATATTTCGGTTAATGAATTAGATCTTGATTCGCTCCATAATGAACCAGTGCCTGAAGTTGAGAGTTCATTTTTTCCTGTTGATATTGTCGCTGACGACGCATCCCGATACTAATGGATGTGCCCGTCAAAATAGCCAGCGGTCCCGTGGCAAAGATATAAACTATGATGTTATCGGTCAGCATGAGTTGCATCACCGACAGAATTCCTAACACCGCTCCCAAATGATAATGAGCCATATTCCGATCGTGAGTATCGGCCCACAGCCAATTCTGGAACGTCACTCCAATCAATGCTGCAAAGCCACAAAGCCAAATTCCACAGCCCAAATATCCAAAATCATGACTCAAGCGTAAATAATCATTGTGGGGATGTCCGCCTGCTGTCTGATTGACCAGGCCGATCGGAATAGCCACAGAGCCTGGACCCTGACCGATAATCGGTGATTTCTCAATTGAAATCTTAACCGCTTCCCACATTCGATCGCGGCCTGCGGTATTCACTTTTACACCACCAATGCTGCCACTATCCCCTGTTTCAGTGAACCGATCGCGAATAGGCGCAATGTAGGTAAAACTCAAATAAGCAACTAGCGAAATCATACTAACCCAAGCCGCCAAGCGTAGCCATCCCACTAGCTTATGGGGTGAAAATCGGGCTAATGGATACAAAATTAAGGCAATTACTGTTGCTGTACGTGAAAAACTCAGTGCGACACAAATGGTCATTGCGATCGAAACGGTCCCAGCGTGAGGAACTCGATAACGCCATGCGGCCAGACAAAAGGGCAACATCGCCACCACAAATGCCGAAAATGCCCGTGCGCCCATAAAGAAATCTGAACCTGGCCCTTTGACCAACAGCCCCAATCCATAAAGGCCCGTCGCCAAGCCTGCACTAAACAAAAAACCATACCGCACATACCAAGTCGAAAACGGATTCTCCATGGTCTCGCAAGCACTGAGCAGCAATAGCCCAATGAATGTTAGGTAACACAACAAATTTTGAATACTGTTTTGAATTCCTATAGAAGTCGAAGACAGATTGGCCATCATGGAGTAAATCCCCAAGCCCAAAAATACTAAAAAAATAAATCCACTAGGGGCTAGTCGTTTGGGAATTCGTGAGGAAAATAATAATAAGAGCACGCTGCCAAGACTCGCAATGATTGTCACTCCCGCCAATGCTGTCATCGAACCCAGAGAAACTCGCCTCACGCCATCCGTCAAAGCAGATAAAACTAGGACTACCGTTATTACAATTTCACGTAGATTCAAACGTCCCAAGGCAAATAACATCAAAAACCACATCGTTAAACTATTGAAATCAAATGGAATCAAATGGAATCAAAAATTCGCGACGTTGAACGCAACGCCTATCGTTGATAAGTATTAGATCTACTCAAAGACTAATATTTTCTGTCACGAACTACAACGATCGGTACAAATCACTATAATCCCGGCCTCTCGTCTCCCACAGATAAAACTCCCGCACGCGCTGTTGGGCCGCAAGACCTAAGGCCGATCGTAATGCCTGATCTTGATTCAACTGCACCATCGCTTGCGCTAGTCCTGTCACAGCTTTTGTTGGATTCACAGCAGGCACCCGAATACCCGTTTCATCGGTAATTTGTCGGCTAGGTCCACCCAAATCGAGACAAATTACAGGCAATCCCGCTGCCATCGCCTCTAGGCAAACCGTTGGTGAAAAGTCATGCAAACTAGGATGCACCAATACATCACATTGGGCCATCACTTGCAGCGCCTCTGTCCGAGACAATGGCCCTAAAAATTTTATTCGATCGCCCCAGCCCGATCGCTGAACAATCTCTTTTAACCGCACCTCTTCCGCCCCAGTCCCGCCAATCCAGTATTCCGCATTGGGCAAATCAGCTTCAATGAATCCCCGAATGCCCAAATGAAATCCTTTCCAATGAATCAGTCGCCCCAAGCTCAAAAATCTGACCGATTGACTTGAAGAAGAATTAGAAAACTGTACTTTAAGTTGTTCAAATTGCACTAACTCCGCCGCAGTAATTCCCGTTTGACCGCTCACCCATTCCAGACGTTTCACACCTAGCGCCTTCAGTCGTTTCGCAGTTTCAGGCGTACAAGCCAGAGCGATCGCACTTTTTCGAGCTGTCAAATGCACAAATGGATCTAACTCACCAGAAATACGCGCCGCTTGTCGTAAAAACTCGTATAGTTTTGCTTTAAAGTTGAAATCTTGCCAAAAACTAACCGGAGCCGACTCCCCACCGCCCACTGGACCCCAGACAAAGGGAATCGGTAAAAAAGACAGAAAACTTGGAGCTGAATATCTCCCGTAAGTAGCATGGTGAATAATATCAAAACCGATCGTTTGATGTAGAGTTTTGATTTTAAAATAAGCCGCAATTTGCCAAAGATAATGATGCAAATGGACATCCCACTGAATGCCTTTACCACCGGTTTCCCAGTTATAAACCCAATCGAAGGGATCTAAATATATCCAATGAAGCTGTGCGGCCACTCCCCTCATTAGTTCTGCTTCAATTCCCCGACGATGAGTCGCTGTCGTCAATACCCAGACTTCATGTTCTTGGGAAATAGCATTGGCAATATTCCACCCCACACCGGGTTCCGAGCCTTTATTCGGTTCACAAGCATAGGCTGAAACTAAAACTTTCATTATGGGTCCAAGCCATTCATTTTAATACTGTTCATTTTGATCCATTACATTGCCGATATGACGCTGAATAGTTATTTTAGATAAGTCGTTATTTTAGATAAGTGGCATTACCTGACATCGAAACGACAGCAGCATCCGACTCCCCAATTCCGCCATAGGCCGCGAGAGCCGATCGGGCGATCGTATCCCATTTTAGATTGGCTAACACATAATTCCGACCCGATAACCCCATAGACGGCCATCGATCGGGGCATTCCAAAAGTTTCAATAGCGCATCCCGAATTGACTCTACCGTCGGCTTTACCACCAATCCTGCACCACTTTCATGAACATAGGGTGCTAAACCTGCAACCTCTGAAATCACAATCACGCGCCCAGCTAACATCGCCTCTAATGCTGATAAACTAAACCCTTCAAATCGGGATGGCACACAAAAAATATCATGCTCCATCATTAATTCGGTCGGACTACTCTGATAATCCGGAGCTAAAAACGTCACTTGATCTTGAATCCCCAAGCGTGCCACCTGCGCCTGAAGAGTCGCCCGATCGCCCCATTCTGGCCCCTGCAACGTGACATGAATGTTCTGATACTGCAACACCTGACTTGCCGCCGTCAGCAACAAATCCAGCCCCTTGTTATGGGCATCAAAACGCCCCAAAAAGTAAATGCGGGGAATCCTCTGCTGCCGCCACTGAAGCTTAGATTGTGGTTGGGTATCGGATGGATTAAACCCATTAGGAAGGGCAATAGTTTTTGTTTTGATGCCACGCTGATGAAGATATTTTTGATGCCGCACATCTAAAACTTGCACGGCCCAAGCGGCTCTCAACATCGGCGCTTCTTGAAGATGCCAATAAATAATTTTAAGCCATTTATTCTTTTGGAAAATAGTCGGATGGTAAGGATCGTGAGGAGCCACAATGTAGGGAATTCGTTGACGTTTTAACAGTCTCGCCATCGCCGCCACACTTCGGTGAAAAATGCCATTGAGAACGACTCGATCGCCCGCATTAATCTGCCTCTGAACATACGCCACAAGCGTAGGGGATAGACGCATCGTTGGGTGGGTATGGAGAGCAGAAAAGGTGCGAATATCATAGCCAAATTCACTTTGACGATATCCCGAAGCTGGACCTTCGCTTAAAATTGTCACCGATTGCCCTATTGCCGCTAGCCCCGAAGCCAAACCATGAACAGCTTTTGAGACACCTTCAGAACAAGGAGAGTCGTGCAGCGGAAAGTGTTTAAGGTAAAAGAAAATTTTCATCGTAAATAGAAGAGTAATAGAGAAATCACTTAATTCAAATCATTCAGAATTTGGGGATCAACCCAATAAAAAAGGCTAGTGAAAAACTAAACATAAATAGCAGGAGCTAGCGGTAATTTTGTTGGGACTCGCATAAAAGTTTTAGACCATTGAGGAATTATCCTTGGCTTTCCACAGGTTAGCTTAAGATATTCTCTCAATGCACGGCGGGCAACTTTATGAACATAGGGGTGAAAATTCAGCTTCTGGGTCATATGAATATACCAACAGCCCGATCGATAAAGCTTTGGTTCGATCGCTAACTGCTTAAGACAGATCTCCCAAGCCCGTTTTGCTTCCTCCACTTGACCGATGTGCAACCATTGATCCATCCAGTTAAAATAAAGACCAACAATACGTTCTTCCCGTTCTGGAGTGTTACAGGAGTTTGAAATCATATGTGAATGAATAGCGCTTAAGCAATCCACCCAGCGACTTTTGAGATGATGTGAAGTTATCATATCTGTCCCGATAGAAGTCTTCTGCATTACTCGCCAGTAATAATCTTGAATCGGGAAATTTTTATACTTTAAATTCAATGCCAGCGCATGAACATGAAATTCTACATCTTGCCAACTAAGAAGATCTTCATTCCACTCAAGATGATAATAATCCAGCGATGATTTCCGCCAAATGGGTCCCGTTGTTTGCCAAGGGGCATCAAGAGACAAAAAACGATCGAGGTCGATCGAGGTACTTTCAAGATTAAACACTATCTTTAAGTCATCTGGACGATTTCTAAACAAAACCCCAGTGAAGATTCCAAAGTCCAAATCCAGATCAGCATCCATCTGAGCCACTCTATTTTCTAACGAAGTAGTGGCCAACAAGTCATCTGAATCTAAATAAATAACATAGCGTCCTTGAGCTAGTTTGGTCCCCAGATTTCGACAGGCACAGGCTCCACGGGGCAAGGTTTGACGATGTATATAATGAATACGATCGTCAGCCTGAACCCAAGATTCCATAACTGAAACCGTATGATCTGTCGAACCATCATCAACCACAATCACCTCCCAATTTCCTAGGGTTTGATGGATTATTGAGGTAAGAGTTTGAGAGATCAGATTCCCACGATTAAAGGTTGGGATTACGATCGAGACATCAGGACGCATATCTAATTTCCAGTTTCAACACAGCAATTATTCCTAGAACCCATCACTCAGAAGTAACCTTATCCAAATTTGAGGCTAATCCCTGAGCTACGACAACACTATCGTAGGTTCCGGTTCTAATGATTTTCCCTGAATCCATCTGATAGACACGATCGCAATGCTTAATAGTAGTTAAACGATGGGCAATAATAATGAGTGTTTTTTCGCCGCCCAGCGCTTTAACTGCGTCACTGACCAAGCTTTCGGTCTCGTTATCTAGGGCCGCTGTCGCCTCATCCAAAACCAAAATTTGCCGATTGTGATAGAGTGCGCGAGCAATACCCACCCGTTGACGTTGGCCACCGGAGAGTCGCATTCCCCGTTCGCCCACTACGGTGTTAATTCCCTGGGGTAATCTATCCACCAGCTCCACGAGTTGGGCCGCTTCTAAGGCACGCTGAAGTTGTTCATGATTAATTAAATGATCCGGAACTCCGAAGGCGATGTTGCGCATCAAATTATCTTCCGTTAAATAAATATTCTGAGGAACATAGCCTACAAGTTGCTGCCACGATCGTAACTGCCCATAAATTGATACGCCATCCACCTTAATGTCTCCCGATTCCGGTGTGAGTAGCCCCAAGAGCAGATCCACCAGCGTCGTTTTTCCAGCCCCCGATCGGCCAATCAATGCGATCGCTTCTCCACGCTTAAAGGTGAATGAAATTTTATCTAGAGCGGGTTCAAGAACCTCTGGATAGCGATAAATAATGCTCGATACTTGAACTTCATCATTAAAGGAAAGCGGAACTACAGCAGGACGAGACCCCATCCAGGTTTCTGGAGACGATCGTAAAGACTTAACATCTCCACCGGGCAGGGATTCGAGTTGCTTCAGCGCAAAATAAATTTTGTCGAGGGCAGAACCTGCATAGCGCACTTGACTGGTCCCATTCACCACCGTCCCCACACAGGGCAACATCCGAATTGAGGCCATGGCAAAAATACCCAATACTGAATTAAGATTGCCAGATTCGCCATAAATTGCCAAAAATGCCCAAGTAAATATCACCAAAAAGGTAATTAAAAATGATTCCATCAAGTAACGGGGCAAATTAGAAAACGAATAAAATGACGATCCCGAAATGGCATATCGCTTAAATTCCCGATCGACCTGCTGCTCAAAATATGGCTCACAGCCCAGCACACGAATCTCTTTAACGCCGCCAAAACTATCATTCAGAATCCGAATTGACTCTTCAAACGATTCAGTGCGATCGCGGCCCCACTGACCAATACGCGTTTTAAATTTTTGTAGCAACCCAAAAGACACGCACATAATCCCCGCGACAGCAAACACCGCCATGGCATTCGTAAATACGAGCAGGGTGACGATCGCTAAAATCATCAACATATTAGAAAACGCAAACAGTAATGGCAACAGCGCCATTTGAGAAAACACTTCTGTCTCATTCACTACCGTCTGCACCAGCTCAGCGGAATTATGTTGAAGATGATACGTATAGGGAGCGCGGGAATAGGAGTACATCAAACGCGCCGCAATCCATCTCCGCTGCATCGCACCAAATCGATGGATATATTGCTGAACACTAAAACCTAAATAAGACTTTATATAAAATGCCAGAATCACAGCGCCGCCTAACAGGAATAAGACATCGGAATTAGATGGATTATTGCGCCCAAATTTCACCAAAAATCCCTTCACAAAGTCAATCAATGGCTGGCTTCGGTCAGCATCAGTCGCGACAGCAATAAACGGACCAACCATCCCCAGTCCAGCGGCTTCTAATACTGAGGACAACACGGCAAAGGCCATCAGTAGCGCAAGCTGCCGGCGGCGTCCTGACAAGACATAGAAAAATTTGGCGAGATATGCTTGCATCCGAACAGTCCCTAATAGTTGCATTTTATTGAAGAAGCTCAATCCTGAAGCAACCTTGAAGCTACAAGCGATTGATTATTACTTGGCTCTAATATAGTAGTTCTGACTGTTCAAAACACATAAAATTTTATAAAAATAATAGTCCAATCGAACCCTAAACTCAGGCCAATGCCCTTGAGCAATCGTCCTAGACCAAAAAGTCAATTAGAGCGTGATCTATCGTTTGAGTGAAAATACATACCCCTAATATATTGATTAATAGGTTGATTGCGGCATTAGATTCGGAAACATCACCTAATCTTCAAGAATCAGAGGTTCTGAGATCCAATCTAGGTCAGCTTGTTCCCAGAGAAAACACTTTATACCGATACTTCGGTCTATTTGCAAAAATAATAAAGAATTGATAAAATATTTGGTGATCAAAATTTAGTTTAGCAAGTTTAGTTTTATAGGAAAGATCTTAGGCTATAAAAGGCTATTGGCATCTAGAGAGGATCTCGATCGGCCTCATATTGTCAGTCCTTTAAGGCTTATCTCGCCGTAGGATTATTAAGACATGAAAAACTTGTGTCACGGAGTCAATTAATCCTTGAAGCTCCTGTGATTGAATGAGCAAGCTAAGTAATTTCTCTAGTTACTTAATCTTTGATCTCAATCTCTACAATTCTCGTTTCGGTCAAATCTTCACCTCAGATTAGTGGAAACCGTGCATTTATGTTTAATTCTCCTCCCAGAGTCATTCTTGGCATTCCGGTTTATAAGGGCGATTTTTTAGAAGATTGTCTTGAATCACTCCTAAAATAGTCATCTACAGACATTTAATTTGTCTTCAATGACAAGTTAAATGAGTATTTGTCTTTAAGTGAAATCATGACGATCGGAGTTCTCGTATCGCCTCCATCATGGTTGCGATCAGTCCACAATATTTTTAGCCAATACCTAAAATTAAAAGTACTGAATCCTATGAAAGTTGCAATACTCGCTGGTGGTCTCGGATCCCGTCTCGCAGAAGAAACCGAAACCCGTCCAAAACCCATGGTAGAAGTCGGTGGAAAGCCAATCCTCTGGCATATCATGAAGCACTATGGGGCTTATAATTTCAATGAATTTGTGGTGGCTTTAGGCTACAAGGGCGAATACATCAAAAAATACATGTCTGACTACGGAACACTCGATGGCAATCTGAGAGTAGATCTTGACAGCGGTAAGGTCGAACGCCACGGCCACTCGACACCCAACTGGATCGTCGAACTTATCGAAACCGGGGCCAAAACCCAAACAGGAGGACGCATCAAACGCCTTGCGCCCTATCTCCACAAAGAAACCTTCATGCTAACTTGGGGTGACGGTGTTTCTAATGTGGATTTGGATGCATTATTGGCCTTCCATAAGTCCCATGGAAAGCTAGCAACTCTGACGGCAGTTCGTCCTCCCGCCCGGTTTGGTCATTTACAAATTGATGGGAGTCAGATTACGGAATTTACTGAAAAACCACAAATTGGAGAAGGTTGGATTAACGGCGCATTCTTTGTTTTGGAGCCTCAAATTTTTGATTACATTGATGGAGATTCGACCCATTGGGAAAAGGAACCGCTAGAACGTCTTGCGAAAGATGGTCAGCTTATGGCCTATCAGCATAATGACTTCTGGCAATGTATGGACACCATTCGCGAAAAGCATATCCTTGAATCCATTTGGAATTCAGGTAATGTGCCTTGGAAAACCTGGAAAGACTAGATTGACTCGTTGGATCTGTTTAGAACATTCGTTAATGAGATTTACTAGGGTTAACTAATATCATGCGTGTACTACTTACTGGACATCGTGGTTACATCGGAACTATTTTGACTCCCATGCTCTTAGCGGCAGGCCATGAAGTGGTTGGAATGGATACGGATTTATATTCTCGTTGTACATTCGGCGATCGGATTCCTGAAATTCCCACCATTCAAAAAGACATTCGAGACGCAGAAGCAGCGGACTTAGCTGGATTTGATGCAGTACTTCATTTAGCCGGATTATCAAATGATCCATTGGGCGACCTGAATCCCCAACTTACATTTGATATTAATCATTTAGCCTCAGTTCATTTAGCTAAATTGGCCAAAGCTGCTGGCGTAAGTCGCTTTATCTTCTCGTCTTCTTGCAGCAACTATGGTTCTGCTGGCGAAACTCCCGTTGATGAAACCTCAGAATTGAATCCTGTCACACCCTACGGAAGTTCTAAAGTATTCACCGAACGGGACGTTGCGCCGATGGCGGATGACAATTTTTCCCCAACCTTCCTTCGTAGTGCGACGGCTTATGGTGTTTCGCCTCGATTACGGTTTGATCTCGTATTGAATAACTTAGTCGCTTGGGCATTCACCACAGGCAAAGTGCATATCAAGAGTGATGGCACCCCTTGGAGACCCATTGTTCATATTGAGGACATTTCCCGCGCTATGGTTGCAACATTAGAAGCTCCCCGTGAAGCGGTACATAATCAAGCTTTCAATGTGGGCCGATCGAGCGAGAACTACCGAGTTCGAGAAATCGCCGATATTGTAAAAGGGGTTGTACCGGGCTGCGAAATTGATTTTGCGGAAGATGCAGGTCCAGATTTACGCTGTTATCGTGTGAATTGCGAAAAAATTGCGAAGGCATTACCGAATTTTCAGCCTCAATGGACCGCTCAAAAAGGTGCTGAAGAATTATATAAAACCTACAAGAGAGTAGGGTTACAACTTGAGGACTTTGAAGGCGAACGCTATAAACGAATTGCCCATATCAAACTATTGATTGGTGATGGCAAATTAGATACTAATTTACGTTGGCAGACTGCGACATTGACGAGTATTCCAGTTTAATACGGGAGGATCCCTCTAACTTTCTTAGTAACGGGGATCTTCAAGTTTCCAATTGTCAACCTCAGCCAAGCATATTTTTATGACTTACGAATCTATTAAAAACTGCCGTGCTTGTGGAAGTTCAAATCTACAAACGATCGTTGAATTCGGCATTACCCCCCTTGCTGATGGTTTAGTTAAAGCTGAGAATCTCGACCAGCCAGAAATCAAAGTTCCGTTAACATTGGCATTCTGTCCGGAAAGCGGATTGGTCCAAATTTTAGAAACTGTACCGCCAGAGATTTTATTTTGTCGCGATTATCCATATTTTTCATCCGTGTCGCCCATGCTGATGAAACACTTTGGAGATAGCGCCCAGAGCTTGATTGATACACGCGGATTAACCAACAAAAGCCTTGTGATTGAAGCGGCCAGTAATGATGGCTATATGCTTAATACATTTGTACAGTCTGGGATTCCAGTTTTGGGCATTGATCCAGCTGAAGGGCCAGCTAATCGAGCTATTGAACGCGGTATCAATACGCTCAATACATTTTTCACTGAAGAACTCGCTAATACTTTGAAATCCGAAGGCAAACAAGCTGACGTTTTTTTAGCGAATAATGTTCTTGCCCATGTGCCTGATCTAAATGGATTTGTACGTGGGATTAAGGCATTACTCAAGCCCGATGGTGTGGCGGTAATTGAATGCCCTTATGTGGTGGATTTGGTTGACCATGGTGAATTTGATACCATTTATCACCAGCATTTGTGCTACTTCTCCGTGACGGCCCTCGATCGTCTTTTCCGTAGTCATGGATTGTTCTTGAATAATGTCATTCGCACCACCATTCACGGAGGATCATTGCGATTATTTGTGGAGCCACAAGAAAATGTTCAAACAGGCGTAACAGATTTACTCAAGATGGAAATCGATCGGAAGGTCGATCAGATTGATTATTATCTAGATTTTGCCGATCGGGTGAATCAAATTAAATCTAAATTGATGACCATTTTGATAAACCTTAAAGCTCAAGGTAAAAGCATTGTCGGCTACGGCGCGGCAGCCAAAGCCACCACATTGCTTGCATACTTTGGTATTGACACTAAAATCCTTGACTATGTTGCGGATCTCAATCAATTTAAACAAGGTCGATTTATGGGCGGGAATCGTTTACCGATCGTTGCCCCAAGCAAAATTTTGGAAGACCAACCAGACTATATGTTAATTTTGGCATGGAACTTCGCCGACGAAATCATCAAACAACAAAGCGAGTTTCAAGCTAAGGGCGGAAAATTTATCGTCCCTATTCCGAGTCCTAAGGTTGTTTAGATGCACTCGTCAATACAGGTTTAATACAGATTCAGCAATACAGATTCATTCCTAAAGGTTAAACCTCATGCATACCGTTTATTTTGATTCAACCATTAGTGACGATGATCGGCGTAAGCGTCTTTACGAAGGCCAAATTTTTGTATTCTCCCCTAAGCCCAGCACGATCGCATTAATTAATCATGCTCGCGAGATGATTGAAGAGGCATTCAAAGGTCTCGACCCGAAAACAGCTCAATTTGAAATGAGTGTAGAAGACTATGTTGCGATCGTAGCACCCTTAAAACCGCAGTTTATCCATCATCCAAAAACTAAAGGATTGATTCAGGATATTTTGCGAGAATTGAATTGTAATTTAGAAGAAACCTATCTTGATGTGCCCCGTCTTCGGATGGTCACATGTGACGGATATTTAACTAGTGGCGTAGGTTACGCGCATCATCCACACAGAGATACCTGGTATTCCGCACCCATGAGCCAATTCAATTGGTGGCTGCCAATTTATGACATTGAATCAGAATGTTCGATGGCATTCCATCCGCGCTATTGGGCTGAAGGGGTTGAGAATGAATCCAATGAATTCAATTATTATGATTGGAATAAGACTTCGCGGGCAAATGCAGCCCAGCATATTAAATCTGACACGCGTAAGCAGCCTCATGCCGCTCAAGAGCTTGAACTAAATCCTCAAGTTCGCGTAGTCTGTCCTCCCGGTGGCATTGTTCTCTTTTCGGGCGCACAAATGCATTCAACAGTGCCGAACACCTCTGGATTCTCGCGCTATAGCATTGATTTTCGCACGGTGAATATCAATGAGGTGCGATCGATGAGCGGTGCGCCAAATATTGATTCCAGCCCAACCGGAACATCATTACGAGATTTCATGCGCGGATCGGATTTGAGCCGAATGCCAGAAGAAGTGGTCGCTCAATATGATGTGGGTGGTCCGGCGGAAGAACATTTAATTTTCAAACCAGAATTAGCTCAAGTTTGAATATAGTTACTAATTCAAATCTCAGAATCTAAACCATAAACTATTACTACAGGAAAATCTCATGAGTCAAACTTCGATCGCACCCCAATCAATCCCCGCCGGAACTCGTCCGATCGCCTATACCTGCCCAAGCTGCGGCAATGGTGAAATGCACGTATTCTACGAAGTGCGCAACGTGCCCGTCCATAGCTGCCTAATGATGCCCAATGCACAAGAAGCGAAAGACTTTCCATCCGGCGATGTCGTTCTCGGGTTCTGTGGAAATTGTGGTTTTATCACCAATACCGAATACAACGCCAGCGACGCTAGTTATTCACCAACGTATGAAGATCAACAAAGCTTCTCGCCCACATTCAATTCATTTGCAGGCCGTTTAGCACAACGAATGATTGACAAGTATGATTTGGCAGGCAAACACATTGTCGAAATTGGATGCAGCAAAGGTGACTTCCTATTGATGATGTGTGAGATGAGCAAGGGCAGCGGCGTTGGTATTGATCCAAGTGCGATCGTAGGTCGAGTTGAAAGCGAAGCCGTCAGCCGAGTCAAGTTCATTGGTGAATACTATTCCGAAAAACATGCCGATCAAGTGGGTGAGTTCATTTGCTGTCGTCATACTCTGGAACATATTCATCAGACCGAAGAATTAATT
>JAYUEU010000062.1:0-11529 GCA_043739065.1 Synechococcales cyanobacterium
TCCGTTTGGATAGTAAATAACTCAGCGCTGCCGCCGCACTTCCACCAAAAATGACCGACCAGAATGCTCCTCGCCCCCAAGCTGATTCAAATCCATTCAGCAATTTTTCCCGAATGGAATAGAGCAAAAATCCTTTAAATTCTAGAGTCTGAAGATGCTCCATAAATAGCCGAGAAGTATATAGCCTCCCAATCACAAGCAAAGTGGCTAGCCCCATTATCATCACAATGATGTGAGATAAAAATATTCGGCCCCGAAGTCCAATCTGATACATGTTGTTTCGCCCAGAGACCTATCAGCCCTATTTTAGGTGGTCTAACTACATCTTGATCTTCATTGCCTGACTCTAAATAATTGGCCAATCCAAAAAACTCTGACGGATAGATCACAACACCTCCAACAAGCCAGTCCAAAAACGATTACAAAAATGTTACAAACTACCAGCCAATGCCGATCGCGTTCGTTGGAGTGATAACCTAGCTCCTGTATGTAGTGTTGAATATCAGTTTTTATAGAGGCGGACGACATGACTGGCGAAATTCCTTATCTCCTTCGAGCCACGAAAGGTGAAATACTCGATCGCCCGCCCGTCTGGATGATGCGGCAGGCTGGACGCTACATGAAGGTCTACCGCGACTTGCGTGAGAAATATCCATCCTTTAGAGACCGATCGGAAAATCCTGACTTGTCGATCGAAATTTCTCTTCAGCCTTGGCGAGCCTTTCAGCCCGATGGCGTGATCATGTTCTCTGATATTTTGACTCCGCTTCCCGGCATGGGCATTGACTTCGACATCATCGAAAGCAAAGGACCAATCATTGATCCCCCGATTCGTACTGCCGAACAAATCAACGCATTACGTCCCCTGAATCCGGAAGAATCATTGCCCTTCGTTAAAACAGTGTTGCAAACTCTGCGCCAAGAAGTAGGTAACAAATCAGCAGTTCTCGGATTTGTTGGGTCGCCTTGGACCTTGGCTGCCTATGCGATCGAAGGAAAATCGTCCAAAGACTATTCCAACATTAAACGCATGGCCTTCTCTGAGCCAGAATTGTTGCATACTCTTCTAGGCAAAATTGCTGACTCGATCGCGACCTATGTTAAGTTCCAGATTGATTCTGGTGCTCAAATGGTTCAACTTTTTGACTCTTGGGCGGGCAACTTGAGTCCGATCGACTACGATACCTTTGCACTTCCTTATCAACAGCGCGTCGTTCGTCAAGTCAAAGAAACCCATCCTGATACGCCATTAGTCATGTACATCAGTGGCAGCGCTGGCGTGCTTGAACGAATGGGCCAGACAGGTGTCGATATTGTTAGTGTCGATTGGACGGTAGATATGGCAGATGCGCGTCGTCGTCTCGGACCAAATATGGTTGTCCAGGGAAATGTGGATCCTGGTGCATTGTTTGGCTCCAAAGAATTCATTCGTGCCCGAATTCTGGACACTGTGAAGAAGGCCGGAAACAAAGGTCATATCCTTAATTTGGGTCATGGGATCTTGCCGGGTACGCCAGAAGAAAATGCAGCCTACTTCTTTGAAACGGCAAAAAATCTTGACCAGATTTTAGCAAGTGTGTAGCTGAATTTCGGATTAACTTGATTTAAAGACCTGGAAATTATCCGGGTCTTTTTTATGGTTGAGTATCCTTTTGGGTACACTTTAAGATAGGTTTATTCCTGTTTTTATTTTTTGTGTTTAAACTCAAAATATATGTTGAAAGTTACGATCGGTCATAGTAAGGATCCAGATTCAGAATCTGCCATTTCAGAAATTATTGAGCAATGTCTAGGGCAATGTGATGCCGATACTCCAGATCCTATTGCCGGATTGCTACTTGCAGCCATTGACTTTGATCACCAACTGATTCTCGATCGTATTCATGCTAAATTCCCAAACATTGCTTTAATTGGCGGCACTACTGATGGCGAAATGTCATCGAAGCTTCAATTTACTCAAGATTCTCTAGTTCTCACGCTGTTTTATTCAGACGATATTCAAATTCAGGCAGGCCTCGGGCGCAACCTTTCTCGTGACCCGATGGCAGGAGCCACCGAAGCGGTAAAGCATGGAAAAGGTCAAAATACCGAAACGCCAAAACTTTGTCTCACGATCGCTGAGGGAATTGGCTATGACTCCAATGCTGTTGTTGAGGGATTGAAAAAAGTATTGGGTGAACGGTTTCCCATTTTTGGGGGGGTAACTGCCGATCAATTACGATTCCAAAAGAGCTTTCAGTTCTTTGGCCGAGAAGTATTAACCGACGCAGTCACACTCTTTTTTTTATACGGCGATCTACAATTTTCCTGTGGAATTTCCCATGGCTGGAAACCGATCGGCAAAGTAGCAACCCTCACCGAAGTCGCATCAAATAGTGTGGTGAAAATAGATGGTGAACCTGCGATCGATCTCTATGACTACTATTTGCAAGGATTACAGCCATCGCCTGAATATCCGTTAGCCATTTTTGAAGAGGGGGGAGAGTTTTATTTACGATTGCCTGTCGGCTCTAATAGTGAAACAGGCGAAATCAATTTTCTCACGAATCTTCCCGTTGATACTCAAGTTCAAGTTGCATTCGCGACAAGAGAGGATGTGTTGACGGCCACTCAGGATTCCTTCCAAATTGCCTTCGATCGTTATCCTGGCAGGCACCCTGATGTGGCTCTTCTTTTCTCTTGCTTTATTCGTCGTCAACTCCTTGGCACGCGAACTCAAGAAGAATGTCAATGGGTTAATAAACTTGCAAGGCAGGAGTTGCCCTTTATTGGATTCTATACCTACGGGGAAATTGGCCCCATGGAAATTGGGGGAAAAGTTAGATTACATCAAGAAACATTTATTACTCTTCTGCTTGGAACCAGTTAGGTATGGACATATTAGCTATGGACAGAACGGAAGAACTTTTACGACAACGGATTCAAGATCTGGAAAAGGAAAATCGAATTTTACAAAAACAACTTCAACGATCGCATACCGATCGGGTACAAGTTGAAAATAACTATGTGCGTGATGGTTATCTTTTACAAAACATAATTCAAGACCTTGAAAGCTCTAAATCTATTTTGGAACAACGCGGAGTTGCTCTCGAACTTGCTTTGAGTAATATTCAGACTATGCAGAGTAAATTAGTCGAATCTGAAAAGATGTCTGCTTTAGGTGTATTAGTTGCTGGAGTGGCCCACGAAATAAATAATCCTCTCGGGTTTATTTATGGCAATATTGAGCATCTAGAACAATATATTAATAAGATCGTAGAACTTATTCATCTATATAAAAATGAATACAATTCACCACCGTTAATTATTCAAAATAAAATTGAAACCATTGAACTTGATTTTCTATTACGAGATATTCCAAAAGTACTTCACTCTATGTGGATTGGGGTGGAGAGGATTTTAGAAATTGTTGGATCGTTGAGTAATTTTTCGAGGCTTGATGAGGCTGAATATAAGGCTGTTGATCTCCATGAAGGTCTAGATAGTACGTTAATGATTTTGCACAATAAGCTGAAGGGCGATCCCACTCGTCCAGAAATTGAAGTGATTAAAAATTATGGAATGTTACCATCCGTTGAATGTTACGCTGGTAAGCTGAATCAAGTGTTTATGAATATTTTGGGCAATGCAATAGATGCAATAGTCGAGCAATATGACTTGATTCCCGATTGGCCTAGCAAGATTTCGATCGAAACTAAATCTCTAGATGAGAACGTTCATATTACTATTTCAGATAGCGGCGGTGGAATTCCTGAGGCTGTGCAATCGAAGCTGTTTGATCCATTTTTTACCACAAAACCAGTCGGAAAAGGGACAGGACTCGGGCTTTCTATTAGTTACCAAATCATTGTAGAAAATCACAATGGGAAATTATCATGCCATTCGACTATTGATCATGGCACAACATTCACCATTGTGATTCCCATCTCTCAATCAGATGCGTTATCTTAAGCTCTATTTACCTCTGCTCTATTGGCCTAGAAGTCATCAGGAATGATCCATTTTGGTGGCTCAGATGCACGCTCTTGACGACGACGCTCGATCGCTGCCGCTGCTATTTCTAGCATTTTCTCTAAAGAGGTTTCCTCAATAAATTTCGATGCTTGAGCTTTAAATTCTAGATTTGGGCATTCCGTACCTAAAATGCAGCCATTCACACATTCAATCTCGCAATTCACATCCCGTTGAACCATTGCAACTTCTCCACTAATGACAGATCTAAACAGATTTATTATTATAATCTCATCGAACTGCGCCTCGAACCATCCTGAATACAGCATAAAAGTCTGAAAAGAATTACATTACTCTTGTGCAACTCACCCCCAACTTCACCATGGTTCTCTCCTTTCGTGCCATCGACGATCTATCCTCTGTGGAATTACCCCACCAAAGTCATTTGCTTCGGGGTTACACTGCTGACAAAACGATCGATCGTATTCTTAATGCCTGCAATCTTAAAGCCGCTGTCGAATACCATCTCAAGCGTCTGCACCGCCCCAATTCTTCCCTCACGCCTGATCTGATCCAAGACTATGTGAGCCAGTTTTATCTGCACGCCCTGCAAGATTCCAGATCTGAAGCCTCCAATTTTCTCAAGTCCGCACTCCAGCTTTTTGTTCGCCAAGACGATCGTAACCCCATTCTTTGCTACGTCCTAGGGTTTGAAGTCATCACCTTACTGTTCAGCATGAGCTGGCACGAACATGAGCGGCTTTACTACCTACAGCATAATCAAGAGCAATTTTATTGTCGCTACATTAAACCGATTCAGGTTGCCCATCGTTTAAATGAAAAAATTATTCCCCGAGATGAGGATATTTTCTTTGCTAGACGTACGTACTTCATTCAGCATCCCTCCCTGCGTCCCCAGCAACTCAAAGCGATCGCGATTGCCACCTTCCCTGCTGAAGCAGTTTTAAAACTCGGCTTCGATATCATTCGTCATCCCCGATCGTTTGTCTTTGACCATGCAGCTATTTTTGATGAGCCAGAACAACAGGCATAATTTAAGTTTAGATTTAAAGTTGTCCACAGATTAAATCTGCTAAACCCGCGATCGTTTCGCTTGAGACTGATGACGAATGAACTCTGCCAACAGCACCACCAGACTCGAAGCCGCAATCAACACGACACTCAGCGCATTGAGATCGGGTGTGAGATTTGTCCGAATACGGCTGTAAATTTCCATGGGTAAAGTATTGCTGCCACCGCCTGCTGTAAAACTCGCAATCAAAAAGTCATCCATACTGCATACAAATGCTAACAAACAGCCCGAAATAATTGCTGGATACAACTGCGGCAATAAGACCAACCGAAAGGATTCAAACGGCGTTGCACCGAGATCTTGAGCCGCTTCTTCGAGGTGTGAATCTAGACTATTAATTCGGGTCGAAACTGCCAGAGAAACATAGGCCAAACAAAACACCACATGGCTTGTGATAATAGTCTCTAAACTCAAGGGTACAGTCATCGCCGCTAAAAAAACTAATGTCGCCACAGCAATAGAAATATCGGGAATAATCAGAGGTAAATACACCGCATTTTGATAGATATCTCGTCCCCAAAAGCGATAGCGAGCTAATCCTACAGCCATTAATGTTCCGAAAAATGCGGCGATCGTAACTGAACCCACAGCCACTTGTAAACTATTGGATAGGGCTTGCAAAATGCGTTCATCGTGAAAAAATCGAGAATACCATTTAAACGAAAATCCAGTCCATTTTGCGCTGATAGCCGATTCATTGAAACTATAAAAGGCCAACACTGCGATCGGCAAATACATGAATCCAAACATCAATATTGTCCACCAAGCTTGCCAAACTGGCTTAGGGATACCCTTTGATCGGAGAGATGAATTAGCTTTTGAAATAACCATTAGAGTTTAGATTGGGGAGTTTGAATGACCGAGTTTGAATTAGAAGTCGTATTGTCTAAATGCTTCGGGCGTTTTTATCACCATATTTGATTAGGCAGATAATTACTAAGGTGACTAGCATGATAAGTAATGCGCTGAGAGCACTGCCCATTCCCCAGTCGGGTGCAGCTCCCAGGAATCTGCTATACAACAAACGAGCAGCCGTCATACTCGACGGTCCACCTAAAAGTTCGGGATTTACAAAGTCTCCGATCGCATTAATAAACACCAACAAAACCCCTGCGGCAATTCCAGGTAATGCTTGTGGCACAGTGACATGCATGAATACATCTTTAGGCGGGGCACCCAAATCAGCAGCGGCTTCAAGGAGGCGACGATCGATTTTTTCGAGAGATGAATACAAAATCAATACCATATAGGGTAAAAGACTATAGGTCATCCCAATCAAAACCGCCGGAAGTTGATTCATTACATCTAATATTGGTAAATGTAATGTCGTTAATATTGTATTCAATACTCCTGTCGGTCGCAGAATGCTAATCCAGGCATAGGTTCTTAATAACGAGGAGGTCCATAATGGTAAGACAAACCCTAATAAACATAGATTTTGCCAGCGTTTTGGGGCTAGTAATGCAATCCAATAGGCTACCGGAAACCCAAGAATTAAACAGAATAAGGTGGTTGCTATAGAAAGGCCGATCGATCGCAGAATGATCCACAATACGGATGGCTCAAAAATTTTAAAGTAGTTTGCTAAACTCGACGGATTGACTAAATCTCCAGGTTTAATTCCTGGCACTAAGCTCAATTCAAAAATTAGTAAGGTTGGTAATATCAAGAGTAGAAATAACCATAGCCCTGCTGGAACCAACATCAAAAATGGCTCTAGCCTCTGAGACCAAGATTGGGATGAATTAGAGAAGGGAGAAGAAGCCATAATACTAAATTTATAAATGATAAGTGTTCAATTCCCATCAACTCGCCCTATCAACTCGTAAGCTGCGTCCAATACTTATCATAAAGTTTCTCAGCCTCGTCCGTCAGCGCTGTCATACTTTCACATCGCGCCATCACGTCTATTTTTGGATAGCTAACCGTATTTTGTTGTAATTCTTGAGGGAGTAATAGAATCGCACTTGCGTTAGGCGTTGTTACGGCCAATCGTTGAGCTAGACTTGCTGCCACATCGGGTTTCAAAAGATAATTGATCCATTGATAGGCTGCATTTGGATTAGGAGCTGCTTTAGGAATGACCATCCAGTCACTCCAGCGAGATCCTCCGGGTTTTGGCACGACATAGCGTAGTTTTGGGTTTTCTTTTAAAAGCCCGATCGCATCTGACGAATATCCCATCGCCACCCATAGATCTCCCGCCGCAAGCTGAGTTCGCCAACCATCGGTAGTAAAACTTGCAATATGAGGTTTCAAAATAGTCAATTTTTCATAAGCTTTCTTAAGCCGATCGGCATTCAATTCATTAAGACTATAGTTCAATGATTTCAAAGCACATCCCAAAACTTCACGAGGATCGTCAAGCAAGGTTATTTTTCGAGTCAGTTTCTCCTTGTTTTTCCAAAGATAGTCCCAATTTTCAATACCTTCAGGAATCTTTTCTTGATTATAAATTAATCCCGTTGTTCCCCAAGCAAAAGGAATTCCATAATTATTATCCAAATCTCCCGCCGATCGTCGAAATTGCGGCATCAAATTATCAAGTCCTTGAACCCGATCGTGATCCAATTCAGCCAATAAATCCGCTTTTATAAGTTTTGAAATAAAGTATTCACTAGGATAAAGCACACTGAATGTTTGGCCCTTACCCGCTTGCAAGGCTGCCATCATTTTTTCATTCGAGTCAAACAATTCACGAATAGTCCGCAAACCCGTCACACGACGAAAATCTTTCAGCAGTTCGTCATCAACATATTGCGCCCAGGTATACAAAAACAATTCATTTGGAGAACTAGTATTGTGCTGCCCCGATCGCACATTGCCCAACTGCCAGCCGCAACCCGACAAAATTTGAGACAACCCTAATCCAAATGCACCCGATGCAGCCATCTTAAGCAATTGACGGCGCGATCGAGGTTTGGGTAAAAATAGTTCAGAATCCATCGCTAGAAACCAATAAAACAAAAAGCCAAGAAAAGACTAAATAAACAAAAGACCGAACACCAACCGCGCTCAGTCCAGAACTGGTAATGCCAAACAATCGTGGGGACTCCACACGACGTAGACGGGACCTGCAATTTTAGAAACAACTTCCGGCGACGGTTGTCGGACCAGCAATGTCCGCCCCGATCGTAATTGAATAACACAATTCACATGAGTTCCTAAATATAATGTGCTCACCAACGAACCTTCAAAACAATTCTTGCCATCCAAATTTGTTCCATTAGTACGCGGATCCGATCGTAAGAGTTGCACCTTTTCCGGTCGTAAATTAATTACCACTCGGCCCGAAGTTAAGACCTTACTTCCAGTCGAAATCGGTTGGACCTGAAACAACTCGCCCTCATCACACTTTACCCACAACATTGATGGATGAGAGCCTTCGATTCTGCCCGTAATGATATTAGTATCCCCAATGAACTCCGCTACAAACTGACTTTGGGGGCGATCGTAAATTTGACTGGGGGTGCCGATTTGTTCCACTTTTCCGCCATTCATCACCGCAATCCGATCGCTCATGATCAACGCTTCTTCTTGATCATGCGTCACCATAACAAACGTAATGTTCAGTTGCTGATGCAGCCGCTTCAATTCAAGTTGCATTTCCTTCCGCAGCTTGAGATCCAGGGCACCCAGTGGCTCATCCAATAGCAACACCATGGGACGATTTACTAACGCCCTTGCTAAGGCCACTCGTTGCTGTTGTCCACCAGAAAGTTGCTCAGGAAACCGTTTAGCAAGCGGTTCGAGCTTCACTAACCGCAGCGCCTCCATTACTCTATCTTGAATCTCACCCCGACCTAATTTTTTAATCTTCAGCCCAAACGCAATATTATCTTCCACCGTCAAATGACTAAACAGTGCATAACTCTGGAACACCGTATTAACAGGGCGACGATAGGGCGGAACCCCCAGCATTGAAACCTTACGAATTAATAGCTCTCCAGACGTTGGGGTCTCAAATCCTGCAATCAAGCGTAACAGCGTCGTTTTACCACAACCCGATGGTCCTAAAATACTGAAGAATTCACCTCGACAAATTGCAATATCTACTCCGCCCACAGCAACTTCACCGTCAAAGCTTTTGAAAACTTTACGGAACTCGATGTCTAAATCACCATTCAATTCGGTGTCTGAGGGAGATAAAGAATGGACCATAGATAAGGGTGAAGCCTAAATAATGTGCTTCCTGCGAGCTTAATATTACGCTATTGTACCCAACGCAGTGGAATTGGTCGCAGATTCCTTGGTATAAATTCTTCGAGACGTAGATATCAGACCCACGTTTGGATAAGGATTTATCCGTATATTCGCGGTATATTGACGCCATATTAGCAGGCGTCTCGGGATCTATCTCGGGCCAAATTCTTCTTGATTCCCTCAACGTATGCAACGTTCTTTCACCCACGATCGCCCTAGTTCCCGCCTTAGTTCTCGTAAAGTAGGCCGCGCACGTCAGTCGATTTTTATGATGATGTTCTGCGCCACCATGATCTTGGGCGGTTTAGGTTCCCGGTTGACCTATCTTCAGCTTTTAGAAGGTCGTCAAAACAGCGATCGTGCCCATAATAATCGAGTACGACTGATTTCAAGAACACCAGAACGGGGCAACATTCTCGATCGTAAAGGTCACATTCTAGCGGGCAGTCGTTTAACGCATTCGCTGTATCTCTGGCCCATAGAACAAAAAAAAGAAGACTGGCCAAAAACGCTTGCTAAACTCTCTTCAATTCTTAATAAACCTCAAGCTGAATTAGAAAAACGCCTAGCTCAGGCCGGGTATGAATCACTGTATCGCGTCAAAGTCGCTGGCAATATCAGTCCCGCCCAGATGACGATGATCGCTGAAAGCAATTCCGAACTCCAAGGCGTAAAAGTTGACGGTGAGACCACCCGAGAATACAAATATGGGGATTTAGCGGCGCATGTCTTAGGCTACACCGGAGAACTGACGGATGAGCAGTACGAGAAACTCAAATCCAAAGGCTATCGTCTTGGTGAAGTAATCGGTAAGATGGGGATCGAAGCGAGGTATGAAGACCAACTGCGGGGCGAAGGCGGTGGTCAGCAGTTGGAAGTGAATGGGGCCGGGGATGTGGTCCACATTTTACAAGACAAACCTAGCCGGATCGGAAAAGAAATTACTCTCACCCTTGATTTAGATTTGCAACGCGCGGCGACCGAGGCTCTTGCTGGAATGACGGGATCTATTATTGCGATGGACCCGAATAATGGTGCAATTTTAGCAATGGTCAGCAACCCTGGGTTCGATCCTAATATTTTCGCTAAACCTCTAACTGCAGAGGCTTGGGCACGTTTGACTGCGCTTGACCATCCTTTTATTAACCGAAATCTTCAAACCTTCCCGCCCGCCAGTACTTTTAAAATCATCACCACAGCGGCGGCCATGGAAAGCGGTGGATTTACAGGCGATGAGGTGTATCAGACCTATCCATCCATAACCGTTGGTAGCACTACGTTTGGGGAATGGAATCATGCTGGATTTGGCCCGCTTGGGTTTCCGGAGGCGCTCGCAAATAGTAGCGATACTTTTTTCTATCAGGTGGCTCAAAAAATGGGTGGTGATCCGATTATTGATTGGAGTCGGCGCTTTGGGTTAGGGGCATTGACGGGAATTGATTTGAATGATGAGGATGATCCAGGACTGGTTCCTAATCCGGCTTGGAAATTGAAGACTTACAAACAGGAGTGGACCATTGGTGATGCAATAAATATGTCGATCGGTCAGGGTGCATTGTTAACCAGTCCGCTTCAGGTGGCGGTAATGTTTTCAGTGGTGGCTAATAATGGATTTCGGGTGAAGCCTCATTTGTTGAAGAACAACGAGGAAGCTCATAATTGGCGCGAAGATCTTAAAATGAAGCACAAAACTATAGCGACTATCCAGGAAGGATTGCAGGGTGTGGTCGAATATGGCACGGCGAATGCGCTGGGGGGTGGACCGATTGCGATCGCGGGGAAGAGCGGTACCTCGGAGGATTTGGGTGATGGCTCGAATACTTGGTTTGGTGCATATGGTCCCATTCAGAAGCCTGAAATTGTAGTGGTGGCCTTTGGTGAACGAACGGGTGGCGGCGGTGGATCGTTGATGGGACCGAAGGTTAAGCAGGTGATTGAATCGTATTTTGCTCTTAAAAATGCGCCTAAAGATGCCTTGGATAAAAAATTGCATAACGAGAAAAAAGTGAATCAATGAGACTCTATAACTCCCGATAATTCTCTATAATGATTGGTCTGAACGGCATGAACTAGAGAGTTTGGGAGCAGCGAGATGGCAATTTTACGGATGGAAGATGGGCGGAGTTTGATAGATCTAGAGACGATCGCATTGGAACTCGCACCGTTGAATATTGGCCTTAGTTATTGGACTACAGGTGATGATTCTGAATTGAAACAGTTGCTTCAAAGTCAGGCTCTAAATGATGCTGAAAAAGAACAGGTATTAGTGAGTTTGGATCACT
>JAYUEU010000063.1:0-15575 GCA_043739065.1 Synechococcales cyanobacterium
CCGTCGGGTGAATGATGCACCAGTGATTTCCTATGGTCTGAGTAGTTATGGTTATGATTTACGGCTATCGGCGAGTGATTTTCGTATTTTTCGTCATATTCCTGGAACTGTCGTTGATCCCAAATGCTTTTCTTCTGAAAATCTCGAAGCAGCTAAGTTACATAGAGATGATTCCGGTGAATTTTTCATTCTTCCCGCTCACACCTATGGTTTAGGGGTCGCTTTAGAGCGAATTGATTTACCGGATAACGTAACAGTGATTTGCATTGGGAAATCGACCTATGCGCGAATTGGTTTAATTGCCAATCTAACTCCAGCAGAAGCGGGTTGGCGTGGTCATTTGACACTAGAGTTTTCAAATTCTTCAAGTGCTGATTGTCGAGTGTATGCGAATGAGGGGATTGTTCAACTTTTGTTCTTTGAGGGCGATCGGTGTGCAGTGAGTTATGAGACGCGTAAAGGAAAGTATCAAGATCAAACAGAACAGGTAACATTAGCCCGAATTTAGCCGATCGAACTTTGGGAATAAGCTGGAAAAAAGCTTTACGACTTTGCCGCAGCATTAATGAAAAAATTGGCTAAGAAGCATGACCTTCTTAGCCGTATCAATACAGTGAAACTTGTATGATCTGATTGTCACGTCCAAATCTCACTTGAAAAGACGATCGGGACATGACTCAGACAAACTTAAAATCTAAACGCTTAATGATTCAGGAAAATCATCAGCCGCCAGCGATCGCCGGGACAATGCTGACTTCATCGCCGTCTGATAACTCAGTTGCTTCGTTTTCCATAAATCGAATGTCTTCGCTATTTAAGTAAAAATTCACAAAGCGACGCAGTTTTCCAGTGTCATCACAAAGCCGTGCCTTAATACCAGGATGTTGAACATCTAGCACTTCAACCAAATTAGAAATGGTCGTTGCATCACATTCGAGGGCAGCTTTGTCTCCGACGAATTTTTGGAGTGGAGTAGGAATGAGAACTTTAATAGACATGAATCAAGGGGGAAATAAATTGAACTGTAACCAATTGAATCGAAGCTATCTTTGAGGCCACGATCGTTAATTATATCAATCAACGACTTTATTAATCAACGATCATCACCTTAAGAATTAAACCTCAAAAACTAAACCATTGCCTGCTGCCATTCCAGACGCTCAAGCGTACGGGACCGCTCTAATGCACGCTCAAATTCATCCAATTTAGGATCAATTGTGAACGGCTCGGCCAATTCTCCCTTAACGGCTTCTAGCGTTTTCAACCCGTTTCCAGTGATGTACACCACCGTGACTTCATCGGGATCAATTTTGCCCGCTTCCACTAATTTTTGCAGCGTTGCGATCGTCGTTCCACCAGCAGTTTCAGTAAAGATACCTTCGGTTTCTGCCAAAAGCTTCATGCCAGCAATGATTTCAGCATCATTAACCGATTCAATGTTGCCATTGGTTTTGCGTGCCAGTTCAAGAGCATACACACCATCCGCTGGGTTGCCGATCGCGATCGATTTCGCAATAGTGTCCGGCTTGACTGGGGAAATAAAGTCACGACCTTCGTGGAATGCTTGGGCAATGGGAGAACAGCCTTCTGCTTGAGCACCACTAAAACGAACTGCCTTATCTTCAACTAGGCCCACTTCCACAAACTCGCGGAAGCCCTTATAAATCTTGGTAAACAAAGAACCCGATGCCAAGGGAGCAACGATGTGATCCGGAAGTTTCCAACCCAATTGTTCCGCAACCTCAAATCCTAGAGTTTTAGAACCTTCGGAATAGTAGGGGCGAAGATTGATATTTACAAAACCCCAACCGTGAGTGTTGGCAACTTCAGAACAAAGACGGTTCACTTGGTCATAGTTACCATTGACCGACATCAACGTTGGGTTGTAGATCAATGTCCCCAATACTTTTCCAGTTTCCAAATCAGATGGAATGAACACACAGCAATCTAAACCGGCATGAGCAGCGATCGCGGCGGTGGAGTTAGCCAAGTTTCCAGTACTTGCGCAGGCAACAGTTGTAAATCCCAATTCACGAGCGCGGGACAAGGCAACCGATACAACCCGATCCTTAAAGCTCAAGGTAGGCATGTTGACTGCATCATTTTTGATGTAAAGCTTTTTCAATCCAAGGCGACGACCCAACCGTTTTGCTTCAATCAGCGGGGTCATCCCAGTTCCGACATCAATGTAGTTATCCGTAGCGACCGGAAGAAATGCACGGTAGCGCCAGATAGAATTCGGTCCAGCTTCAATGGTCTCACGGCTGACCGTTTGCTTCAAAATTTCGTAGTTATACTTCACTTCCAACGGGCCAAAGCACTCTTCACAAACGTGAATGGCCTTTGCTTCGTACTCTGCGCCGCACTCCTTACACTTGAGGGCTTCAAAAGCCAAGGTAAATGAAGCGGTTGAGTTGAGGGTTGTGGTCATGTCTTACAAGCTCCTAAGGATTAAGTAATGCTTTGCTTTCACTGTATGACCATGACTTTAACTGTCATTTTTACTGAAGTCAAACATAGCCGACTTTCTTGGTCGGGATTGATTTATGCCTATAGCAACACTTAGTCCTAACCGCCGCTGACCGGGGGAATTAAAACGACTTCATCGCCGTCTTGCAGAATAGTGTCAGCGGTGACAAAGGCTAGGTTTACGCCGAATCGGGTCAGATGTCGCCACGGTTCAAGCTGCGGATATTGTTGGAGAATTTGCTCTAGGAGGGCAGCGATCGTAGTGTTAGGAGCAATGGTTTGGGTGAGTTCAGCTTGCCCGATCGCGTCTTGGTAGGCGGCAAAGAGTTTTAGGGTAATGGTGAGATTGGGAGACATGGGCGAAATTATTCCTAATTTTTGGGACGATATATGTAGAAAAGCACTTTTGTGATCGAAGATGCGATCGCGAACAATAGCAGCACCGTACAATGAAAACATGTAAGAAAAATTACGGTAGCGTGGCTTAGCGGGCCTATATCTAGATAGATGTCCTGAATAAGCCAATGCGAAATCACTATCTCGTGCCTAGGGTGCGCTATTTCTACAGGATTTCATGATTTACTGCCTTAATCCCGACTGCAAGCAACCCATTAATGTTACACAATCTACCTCCTGTGAGAGCTGTGGATTGTCGCTTGTTCCTTTGTTGCGCGGGCGATACCGCGTTGTGCGGGCGTTGGGGCAGGGGGGATTTGGTAAGACCTATTTAGCAGTGGATGAAGATCGGCTGAAAGCTCGCTGTGTGATTAAGCAGTTTTCGCCCCAGGTGAAGAGTGAAAAATCGCTAAAAAAAGCGGTAATACTATTTGAACAAGAGGCCATGCGCCTGAATGAATTGGGCGAACATCCCCACATTCCCAGTCTGCTGGCTTATTTTGAGCAGGACAATCGCCTATATCTCGTGCAGCAATTTATTGAAGGGGCAACGCTGGCACAAGAACTGGCCCACCATGGCTGCTTTGGAGAACAAAAAATTCGGGAAGTGATGGCGGGTTTGCTGCCAATTTTGAAGTTTGTTCACGATCGGAATGTGATCCATCGCGACATTACCCCCGCTAATATCATTCGTCGTAAGCTTGACAATCGCCTAATTTTAATCGACTTCGGCATTGCTAAAGTTCTTGAAGAAGTTGGGTCTGATTTAGGAATTCCCGGCACAAAAATTGGCACTGAAGGCTATGCGCCAATCGAGCAACTCCGAAGCGGTCGGGCGTTTCCCGCGAGTGATTTGTATAGTCTGGGGGCGACTTGTTTGTATTTGATGACGAGGACAAAGCCCGATGACTTATATGATCCGATTCAGGGCAATTGGCTGTGGCGATCGAAATTAGCGGACCAAGGCGTTCGATTTTCGGAAGGGATTGGACAAATTCTCGATCGGTTACTGAAAGATCTCGTGATAGAACGCTATCAGACGGCGGATCAAGTTATGCATGATTTACGCCTATTACTGTCTCGTCCTTCAAGTCTGTCTCCAATGTCTCTTCCGTTTCGCGATCGCGAGATATCATCAATTTCTCAAATCACCACTCAGCCTCCTCAATTTTCTCGACTTCCACAGTCAGAGAACCATTCTGATAGTTTCAGTAATTCAGAGATTCGGGCCAATTCTGAAGGGTTGAGCAATTCGGAGTTTGTGACAGATTTACGAGATTCTGGTGTCTCATCTGAAGCCACCCCATTCCCTGAGACCTCATTATCTAATTCTCTATCGGCAGGATTATCGTCACTGGGGGATATTCGCCGTTCATCTCCGCCATCTTCGCCAGTATTACCAACCTCTTCAGCCTCTTTGCCGACCAGCGATCGGATTTCGGGTGAACTAACAGATTTGTATGGTTGCATTTCAACTCTTAAAGGCCATTCATCGTGGGTGCTTGCGTTGGCGGCTAGTCCGGATGGTCAGATGTTGGTAAGTGGGGGATTGGACGATCGGATCATTGTTTGGGATTTGTTGAGTGGCGATGCGGATAAAATTTTAGCAGGTCATACTAAACCGATTAATGGTTTGGCGATCACGCCCAATGGTAAAACGGTGGTGAGTTGTAGTGATGATATTAGTATTAAATTTTGGCGATTGAGTACGGGAAGTTTAGAGCGATCGCTTTCTGTGCATACCCGAGATATTAATTCGATTGCGGTGAGTCCCGATGGTCAATTTTTAGTCAGTGGTGCCGAAGATCGTATGCTCTATGCTTGGCGGATTGATTCGGGAGTTTGGTTACGGAGTTATCCTCAAGTGTCGGGGATGGTGCGATCGGTCGCGATTAGTGCGAATGCTCAGATGGTGGCGTGCGGTGGGCTGGACAACAAAGTTCGAGTTTGGAATTTCAATACGACTCAGCTTCTTCATTGTTTTACTGGCCATAATAATTCGGTATTGAGCGTGGCACTAACGCAGTCTGGAGGCCATGTTATCAGTGGTGGTAAAGATCGGACAATTAAAATTTGGAATACTCAATCTGGCGAATTAGTTCGGACGTTAATTGGCCATTTAGATGTGGTGAATAGTGTGGCGATCACACCGGATGGTCGATATTTAATTAGTGGCAGTGCAGATAAGACGATTCGGATTTGGCATTTTGCCTCGGGTGAACCGATCGCAACACTGACGGGCCATAGAAGTGCGGTAAATGCGATCGCTATTAGTCCCAATCAAAAATGGTTTGCGAGTGCAAGTTCTGATAATTCAATTAAGATTTGGAAATTGGGATAATTTGGAATACTAGTATAAGAGAACGTTTAATCTAACGGCTCATAATTTTTTAGAAATCATCTAAAAACAAGCGGTATGATGAACCTATCGGCCTCATTGAACCCTTTAAAATGAATCTAGAATTTACGGTCCCGCCTAATATTACTTTTGAGCAAGCAATGGATCTAACCCAAGATCTGCTGGTGTCAAATCCATCTGAGGCGTTACTAGAGTCCGCAATTACCGCATTGCTCCAGACTCAGAACGGCGCACGGGGTTTTTTTGTAGTTTTTTTAACGGGAGATTCTGCGTTGGCTGATGTACCAACTCCACCAGTGCTCCGAGCCTTAGGATCGAACCCGGATGCGATCGCAGATTTAATGGTTAAAAATATTGCGATGCCGACCGCCATGGCCCTGACTCATCAACGCAATGGCAATGATGAAATGGCCGCCAGTTCAAATCAAACTCAAAGGCGATCGATTCATTTAGTTCAACAACTGAATTTATCTGAGATAACAACTCTATTGCGATCGATGCAATCCACAATTCAAAATAATAATGGTGATTATCAAAGCTTTCTCGATCGTTGGGGCTATGACTCGGAACAACGGGATGCGATCAGGCAAGTGTTGGCGCGGATGTTGGCTTAGTCCGACACGAATCTTAGTCTCGAAGCCAGACGCGAAGTAAGGACGAATTATTAGGGATGAACATTCTGTATGAGTATTGATATTGTTATTCTTCAGATTGTTACAATCTCCTGCATTGCCATTCTGTTACGATCGAAAAAGAATCAAGGCTGGTCATTTGTCGCTGCATCAATTTTGATCATTATGGCGATCGGGTGGCGGTTGCAAGCGCAATGGACCGTGGGACTGGTTTCACTGTTGTGGACTATTGGAATTGCGTTGCCGATTTTTTTAATGTCGCAGATTGCAAAACTCCGATCGCAGGAGAAGTATACTCAAGCGCAGCGAATTGCTACTGTGGTCAGACTTCTTCATCCCGGAGATGGTTGGTGGAAGTATCCTCAGACTTTGAAAGCTTTAGCCTTAGCACATCAGGGAAATCTTGATGGTGCATTAAAACTATTGGAACCGATGCAATCTATTAGTGATTATGATGGTCGGTTGGCGATCGCGACGATTCATGGGTTACAAGCCAAATGGTATGCCTATTTGAATATTGCTGAAACGCAATTAACGAAAGCACAGCGATTGGATGAAGCGAGTAGTGCTGGACTGTATTTACGATCGCTTGGGGAAACGCGGCAATTAGATCAATTGTTGATCGCGGTGAGAGAGTGCCATTTGCGATCGGGAAAAACTGGCAATATTGCTTTGGTATTATTAAGTAAATTGTATGCCTTTGCATTCACTGGGCAAACTCGTGAAGTAAAACAATTATTGAACGCGGGACTTAAAGATTATTCTAGGATTAATAAACAATTTTGGATCGCGACTTCCGATTGGTATGCGGGGAGTTTTGAGATTGCAAATCCAGAATTTCAAGCCCTTAAAAAAAATCCTAGTTGTGAATTGAAGAGTAGTTTAGAGTGGCGATCGTTGCAGGCTCCAATTCGATCGTTTCAATTGCTAAATCTAGAATCTCGCAGCATTCTCCAGAACTTACAGCGAATGCAAGAAGAAGATCTGAAATATAATCCCCGCAACCCGACAACAATCCGCCAAGTGCCGTTGACCTATGCAATCGTAGCGATAAATTGTTTGGTGTATGCATTGCCTTTTATTGTTTATTATGGCGTGATTCGTTCAGATATTATTTTCAACCTTCAGCCTCCGATCGATCGAATTGTGAAAGGGATTTTAGACATTTACGATTGGGGTACATTAGTCCCCGATCAATTGTTTAGTGGAGCGTGGTGGCAGCCATTAACAGCAATGTTTTTACATGATCCCAGCAGCATTGTTCATTTGCTCTTCAATATGCTGGGTTTAATAATTGTGGGCGCATTTGTCGAATCACGTCTCGGGACATTGCGCTATGCAATCGCCTATTTCACCTCAGGAATCGGCTCCATGATTCTCCTAGCGGTTCTATCTCGAATGACTGGAGCTGGAAGTATGGGCGCAATCGGGGCTTCTGGAGCAATTATGGGAATGATTGGCGTGATGGCAGCTATTTATTGGAAGGGATGGCGCAAGGGCGATTTGGTCGCGAAGCAGTGGCTACGATCGATCGGCCTGATTGTCATCCTACAAACTGCATTTGATGCGGTGAATCCTAATGTGAGTGGGGTCGGGCATTTGGGTGGTTTATTTATAGGAGCGTTGGTTGGATTGGGGTTGCTTCGGAATCAGGATTGATTTAGATGTTAAAGCTGCGGGAAATTTTGGAATTAGAGTTTGAACACATTCTATTAAGTTCCCGATCGCAAGTTGGTAAGCAATCGGACGTTCTGTCGCGATCGTATTTTGGATAACGGACGACGGTCCTTTTTCATCATTTAAACGAACTCCCGCACTATCTGTCCGCAGCGGTATTGCACGAGCAGGTGGTCGATAGACTGGACTTGGGGAGACTGGGCTTATGCTAGGGGCGAGCCGAGGCAGTAAACTTGGGGACGCAATGGCGGGACTAAGCTGGCTAATCGCAATTAAATTTATGATTTGTAAGCAAAAAAGAGTAAAACGAGTACACATAGATTAAAGTCGGGAGTTCCCAAAGAGGTAAGATGCAGACAGCCTGATGTACGAATTGATACTCAATAGATAAACTATCCATAAAAGCTCAATCCCTATCATTCTATTAACGACTACGCTCTCACTGCTTGGGTTTCGTGTCTCACCGAATATCACCGCAACCTTATATCACCTTGAGTTACATCAAGCCTTAGTCAAGAATTCTCTCAGTAAATATACTAGCTCAGTATATAAAATTACATTCAAGTCTGTCTAAAGATAGACAAATCATCCAGAAAATTAATGCGTCTCTATCTTCAGAGGTAATTCATTCAAATATCTGAAAAATCTAGAATTCTAATTCATTCTAATTAACTAGCCCTCAACGTCTAGTTTGAGCTGATCTAGCCCGAGTTGTAGCGTATTGTGAACTTGCTGATAACAGGTTTGAACATAGTCCCGATCGCGCATAGCTTCAATTCCATAGCGAGAAAATTTAATTGGCGGAAGAACGCGGGTATGAACTTGGATGGGCAGTGGCACATTGGGGAGCGGACCGAGACTAATTCCCCAAGGTAACCCGAGATATAAGGGAAAGACGATCGGGTCGATGTTACCGGGCCAAGGAAGTCTTAAATTATGGCGAAGTTGTTTAACAATCGGATACAGATCCGCCAATATTACCAAGGTGTCATGGGCACCCCATGAAATCGCGGGGACAATAGGCACCTCATACTGCAAAGCCAGTTTAACAAAGCCGCTGTTGTTGTTGAAGCAAATTCGATCGCGTTGATTATGGAGTCGAAACACATCCTTCACACCGCCGGGATACACCAACACGCTGGCTCCAGAGTCAAGAGCTTTGCGGGCCATGGTCGGATGGGCCATGATAGCTCCGGCTTTAACTGCTAGCTCGGTGCCGGGTGGGAAACTTTTGCTAAGTTGGGCGTGCATTAATCCATAAACTGGACGATCGATGCCAAACCGTCGAAACCAGTCATACATCATCATGTGCATATCCGGGGCCGCTAGTCCGCCATTGTGCGATCCCACTATCAAAACTTGACCGTCTGGCACCGTTTCCCAGCCAGAAGTCTGGACGCGAAAATAGTACTGATACAACCAATTCCAAATCGGCATCAGGGACGCAATGAAGTCACGATCGCGAGATTCTAGGTTCCATCCGAGACGGGATGGGGCATTGACTAAACGGGTCGAAGGCATAGGAAATCAAGGGACGATCGGGTTTGAACTGACTTTAACTTTTGAACTAGCTTTAACTATGGATGAATTATAAACGGGTAAAGTTTTGGGCTTGGGTAATACTTATTTTCCCCTGAGATGTAACATAAGCCACTTCCGGGAAAAATTGGGCAGGAACATTGGAAGGACCACGGGCCACGAAGTCTGCAATACGAATTTGGGACGGCTGCATTTGGGTCGCCATGACGATCGAACCCGCATTTCCCCCGGCTCCCGCATGGACTGTGCCTCGCAGCTTGCCCCACACCAAAATATCACCCTCCGCAATCACAACGCTTCCCGGATTCATGTCGCCCATCACAATCACAGAGCCATTATGACGAATTTCCGTTCCCGATCGCAGCGTCATTTGCACATACATTGGGTCGGCGACGAGGAGCTTGGTGCTGGCTTCCGTAATCAGGGCTTGTTGGGCGGTTTGCTGTTCGACGGAAAACCCACAGGTGGCAATAGCAACGGCAGTTTGGCGCCGTTTGGTGTAAAACCGTTTGAGGGAGAGATTCGATTGGAGTAGGATGTCGGCGAGTTCTTGGATTTGGGTGGTATCGAGAAGCCGATCGTTAGCCAGGATTCGGACCGGAGTATTAGAGTCCCACGATCGGGAATCGCCGCTGAGTCGTTGTTGAATCTGCTGAATAATTTCACTCCAGGCATAGCTAATGGTGGATCCTTCTTTTTTCAGTTCTCCCGGTAGAGAAATCCATAGCTTGCCTTTTTCGGTTTTAATCCGAACTTGGAGATTGGGATCAATCGGAGCCGTTTTTTTCGGTTGATTGCTATCCGAGGTTTGGTTCTCGTTGATTTTTTTGTCTATTTCAGTGCGTTCAGTTTCTGTTGAGACCGCCTCAGATCCCCTGGGATCAGGATCTGAACCGTCGATCGGGGGGCCATCCCTTAAACTCTGATGAAGTTCAGGCTTAAGCATTTCTTCCGATAAAGTCTCTACGTTGGGTGCTGGCGTGGGGATTGAGTCGTCGGAAGGCATGATTTACTGGGGAATTGGGAATTGGCCTAGACCGGAAGGATGGTCGCCATTGGTCGAAGACGATCGATCTTAAAACTTTAGCGTTCCATTGGGTGCTAGACAAGAGAAAATGGAGAGAAAGAACGATCGGTTGTATTTCTTCCGAATCTGTCCATCCTTATTCCTGTGATTTTATGAGTACTTCAGATCTCAACCAATTAGATGTTAACCAATCCACTTTTCTAGCCGAAGTCTTAGAAAAATCTCATCAAACCCCAGTGGTGGTGGACTTTTTTGCAACTTGGTGTGGGCCGTGCCAAATGTTGAAGCCGCTCTTGGAAAAACTGGTGCCGGAATATGGTTTGGTGTTAGCAAAAATTGATATTGATCAAAATCCAGGACTTGCTCAAGAATACGGCGTTTCCGGTGTGCCAGATGTGCGCATTGTCGTGAATGGTGTGGTGCAGCCTGGATTTGTGGGCATGTTGCCAGAGCCGAAATTGCGGGAACTCCTAGAACGTCTTAAATTAAAATCGGGATTGAATGCGAGTCTCGATCGGCTCTATGCTTTGGCGGAGTCGGGGGATATTGTGGCTGCTGAAATTCAGATCCAAGCCTTACTGACCGAATATCCTAATGATCCGGGATTGATATTAGAAGCCGGAAATTTTTATTTAGAATCTGGAAATCTAGAAATGGCGGAGACTTTAGCGGGTCGAATTCCACAGCATGAGAAAGAATTGGCGGCACGGGCGCGGGGACTTCAGGCATTAATTGAATTTAAACGGGCGATCGGATCTGAGGTGATGAGTGAATTGGATCAACAGTATAAAGATGCGGCTCAAGCTTCATTAGAACAACGCTATGATGAGGCGCTATCAGGCTTTTTGGCGATCGTTGAACGCGATCGGCTCTATCGTAATGATGCGGCGCGGCGATCGATGTTGGCTTTGTTTGATTTATTGGGAAATGACAATCCATTGACTAATGTATATCGTAAAAAACTAATGACTGCAATCTATTAAAATTCATTGGTTATGAGGACTTTGTTATTGGGAATTTGTTATGGATTTAATGCGATCGTTACCGTTGGGTTTGTATTTAGAAACACCCATAACGTGGTTGCACCGACTGGATTCACGGGTTAAGTTAGCATGGCTCACGAGCTTTTTAGTTGTGCCACTATTAGCGACGGTGGAATGGAGGCTAGGTATTTCGGCTTCATTAATTGTGTTGACAATCCTATCGGGAATTCCATTTCGAGTGTGGCGACAACAAATGGGCTGGCTATTGGGATTGTCAATCTATGTTTGTAGTTTAATTTCGATCGCACCCGATGGCTTGAATGCTGAACATCAATTGCGATTGCCTGCTGATGAATTTAAATTTTCCCAACAATCGGGAGTATTGCCCGCAGCGGTGGCTAGTCGATCTTGGTATGAAAGTTTTAATCCTGAAAAACCCGCTGACCCAATGGGATTAAGGACTTCACCTGATTTGCCACAGCCGACTAATTATCGCTATGTATTATTTCAGCGCGGCCCGATTACCGTAACAGAACGATCGTTATCATTGGCATTGCGATTTAGTACTTTATTGTTCACATTGATTTACAGCACAACTATTTTCCTATTAACTACCTCATCTGAAGAAATCACCACAGGATTGGAGGCTTTGATGTCTCCTTTGCGACGGTTTAATGTTCCAGTCACCGAAATTACGTTGACGTTGACGTTGGCGTTACGGTTTATTCCGTTGGTATTGGAAGAGTTTCAGAATTTGGTGCGATCAGTGCGGACAAGGGCGATCGATTGGAAAAAGTTGGGCATTAAGGGAAGTATTCGCATTTGGTTGACGGTAGCCGAGCGACTCGTGGACAATCTACTTTTACGGGCTGAACAGATTGCTAGTGCGATGACTGTGCGGGGATTTACCAGTCCCAATGAACACCGGATTGAATGGCATCAGCTTCGATTGGGTAAACGGGATGCGGGTGCATTGATAGTTCTTGGCGTTGTTTGGTTTGCCCGAATTTTGTTTGGCGGTGTGGTTAGTTAATTATTCTGTATGACAAGTCGATATTTTGGGCTGAGTTTGCGGGGGAAATGATAAGCGGAACTCCATTATCAGATCGAACTTGAATCTAGATCGTGAATGATCTGGATTCAAGTTCGATTATTCTTAAATCTCAGATTAAATCTGCGATCGAGAATTATTCTTCATCAGATTCTTCAGACTCCCCCTCAGATTCTTCCTCAGATTCTTCTTCTTCCTCAGATTCTTCTTCCTCCTCTTCCTCAGACTCCTCTTCGTCTTCAGATTCTTCTTCCTCGGATTCGTCGTCGTCCTCGGATTCGTCGTCGTCCTCTTCGTCCTCAGATTCGTCGTCGTCCTCTTCGTCCTCGGATTCGTCTTCCTCAGATTCGTCTTCCTCAGATTCTAAATCTTCGTCTTCATCAGATTCATATTCATAATCTGTTTCATCATCTTCAAATTCCTCCTCCTCAGAAGACTCGAAATAGGCTTCAAAAGATTCTTCAGAATAGAGCGATTCTAAATCACCATACTGCTCAACGTAGTCTTCGATCGTCACAAATCCTTCTTCGACAGTATAGACAAGTTGTTCTAAATACACTACTTCATAGGATTGATATTCCTCACCTACCATCACTTCCTGGTAAGCACCCGGTGTTTGAATTGCGCGAGCTAATTGGGCTTTCTGACTACTAAAGAGAGAGGAGCCTTCGCCTTGCTGACCTTTGGCGTTGAGACCTTTGGGCTTGATATCTTTGCTAAGATCCTTAGTTTTTTGAGCAGTCTTGGGAGAAAGATCCGATCGGCGAACTAAAGCCCAACAGTCAGAATTCAATTCTGGATTGGTCATATAGTCGTAGGGAATATAGCAATATCCGCCATCCCCCCAATCTTCACCCCAGGAATTCCGAACAATGAAAACCCGATCGGGGTCGGAATATCCCACACAAAGCATGGCATGACCCCCATCATGATTATCCTGTTCTATATCAGGCATGGGAACCAATCCTTCTGGACCTGCCTTTTCAAATGAACTAAAAAGTTGCAAACCAAAGATAAACGGGAAACCACTGGCGAGGCAGTTTTTCATGGTCTGAAGATCGACCTGAACTGGACGAGCAACAGGATTGAGGGGAAAGCCTTTAGCTTCTGTGTAAGCGTCTTTATGGGGCTGCTCTAGAATTTGTTCGGGATCGAAGGGCCATGTTACTTCTGAACAGACACCAAGTTTTTTCGTAACTTTGGTACAACTGCTGAGATAGGTGCCCTTATCCTGATTCGTATCACCATCCAGCTCGCGAGCATTGTAATAAATAAAGAGACGGCTCACATCTTCATTACTGTTCTTGAGCCGTTTTAATAGATATTCGTACGCCCCTGCCATGGCATTCGCGGCACAACTGCTGGTAGAGCTTTGGTTCTCAACGGGACTCATGTGGGGCCGCAGGTCGATTTGGGGTGGATTTTCAGCCCGATCGTCCTGAAAAAGATCAGATTTAGCTTGTTTTCGATCGGCTTGGTATCCGCCTAGACTAAAGGTCTGTCCCGCTGCATTTTGGATAACAGTCGATCGGCGAACTTGGCGAAAATGTTGAGTCACAGGAATATCCTTGAGATTGAGTACTAAGCTGTATTCACATCGTTTAGTGTTCCCTAAATATCTGACGATCGATGTTCTTTACAATTCTTTAAAGAACGAAGCGATCGAAACTCTGACTATTTGTGCATTGATTTTGAATCATCTTCAGAGTATTATCTCAAAATTTAGAATTTAACATATTCCAATTACCAAATCTTCTTCAATGCCTCAACTTGCTCGCATTACAATATTTCCAATCAAATCACTTAATGCTCTAAATCTTCAATCCGTTGAAATTCTTGCTAGCGGCGCTCTAAAGGGCGATCGAGAGTTTGCGATCTTTGATAGTGACGATCGGGTTGTGAATGGAAAACGGACGGCAAAGATTCACAGTATTCGATCGCAGTATGATCTAAAACACCGAATTGTCATACTTTCTAAATCAACTTTAGAACCAACTACTTTTAATTTAGATAGCGATCGTAAATCAATTGAGATTTGGTTGAGTGAATACTTCGGGTTTGCGGTGCATTTAAAGCAGAATTTAGAACTCGGATTTCCTGATGATCCCGCCTCACCCGGACCGACTGTGATTTCGACGCAGAGTTTGCAAACGGTGGCGAGTTGGTATGATGGCATCACATTGGATGAAGCTCGACGCAGATTTCGCACGAATCTCGAACTCGACGCTCCAACCGCATTTTGGGAAGATCAATTATTTGGAATGGCAGACCAATTGCCTGAATTTACAATCGGATCTACGACATTTCAAGCCGTCAATCCTTGTCAGCGCTGTATTGTTCCCACACGCAATAGTACTTCTGGAGATATGACCGCTATATTTCAAAAAACGTTTTTAAACATGCGATCGCAATCATTACCAGAGACCGTAGAGCGATCGAGGTTTAATCATTTCTATCGATTGGGGGTGAATACTCGTATTATTGAAAACCAAATCAATGATTCAATTAAGATTGGCGATGATTGTAACCGATCGGGGGAATAAATGATTAACGCGATCGAAGTTTTTCGATCGCCTTTAAATAACTTGGAATCTCTTCACCCAAAGTTTCACAAGCTAATGCATCGACCTCCAGCAAATCATTTCCCCAAACAATTCGATCGCTCTTCACCTTCTCGCCTTTATCCGGTTTCCAATCTCGACTAATCAACCGCTCGTCCGCATCAATCACCGCACCATCAAACAAATGACCGATCGTAAAATAAACATCTTGCAAAACTAATGGCACCGATGGACGATGCAGTTGACCTCGTGAATTGATGCTGCGGGCTTTGTAATGCGATCGGGGAAACAATCCGTAGAGATTTTTTAGTGATGCCGAAATCAACACTTCATCCTTGAGAATTGTGCGCTTAAACGTTCCGAGCGAAATGCGACAGTCAACCTCTTGCAACAGCTTTGGTGCCCACATGGTTTTGAATCTCACGATCGCAGGCGATAGATTTTCATATTCGATCATCTCTAATTCATCCGCATCTAAAATCTGCATTCCATCATCTAAAACAGAATAAACGCCCTGTTTAGCAACAATTTGACTCAAGCTAACGGGTGAACAAACTCCCTCAACAATCAAAATTTTAGCCGTAGGATTAATGTCCCGTAGAGACTTAAGAACGCTGTCAAGAACACCTAAACTGACCGTAACGGGCGCTGCCACAGGATAACCGAGGTTTGGCTTGAGCAAGATCCGTTTAGCAGTGTGGGCTATATCGGGCGGAGTATAGCGAAAGAGGGCCGTTTGCGTAACTTGTGCTGACATGAATTACCTAACGGATCTCATTTTGACGTATATTCTATAAGCATTTATAACCAATCCGGCTGGCTCATGGGGCGCGTAATCGTTATCACTTCGGGAAAGGGTGGAGTCGGCAAGACCACCACCA
>JAYUEU010000064.1:0-19047 GCA_043739065.1 Synechococcales cyanobacterium
CGATCGTTGCTTCAGCCGGAGGGGATACGAAGACTATTTGTAGTATTTCGGGATAGGGTTGTATTGACTACGTTCATAACATTGGATCACTTCTCACTAAAATTCAATTTGTCTTCCGGAATAGAGTTGCTAGCGCTGAAAAGATAATAAGTCTCCATAAAAATAATAAGAACGGATCTCAAGAGAAGAGAAATAATTAACATTTAAGTCCTTACATGAAAGATATTAAAACTATGAAAAAAAGTCATCATCTCAATCGGTTCATACCGTCGATTACTGGAATTCTTACTTATATCTATCTCATCGGCGTAGTCTCACCAGCGATCGCACAAGAGAAAATATTCCTCGACTATCGAACTGAAGACGATTATTCAATGCGTAGCCTTCGTCAATCTCCAGCACTTTCGGCTAAGATTCGGCAACAAGTCTTATCACAAGTCATCAAAAAATCAGATAAAGCTTGTTTTGGTGAACTGGAACCCAAAATTCGAGATTCTGCAATCGGTTCATTCACTGAAACTAATACTCAACAAATTGCCTATATTGTAGATCTCGGTGATTCTTGTCATGCACGTTATAGCGGTACATTGCGCTTAGCAATCTTCTCTAGCGATCGGTTATTAACCACGGCTGATGTAACGGGATTTGGCCGAATCAAACTCGTCAGTGACGTTAATGAAGATGGACTTAATGAGATTACTCTTGAAGGTGGTGGAATGTATCAAGGTATTCTTGGCGTTACTGCTAGAGTATTCAAGATCAGCAATTCAGACATTGTAGTAATTGGTCAATTTCCATCCGTGTATGTCAATAACTTTGCGCCAGGTCGCGCACCTTTCCATCAGAGGGCATCAGTAGTTTCAGTCAAACTCGATCGTTTTAACAAAATGATATTCATTCAAAAGAACTACCTTGCGACTTGTACTGGACCAGAAGGCAGGATTGAATGTCAGGAATATGATTTCGTCAGATGAGATCGAGGTCAAATGAGTAGTGAGTCCATTCGTTGCTCACACATTGAATTTCGTGGTTTGAATGCCCATGAGAAATGATTGAAATTCCGACTTAGAATTTAGAATTAGAGAGTCGATTCAGAAGTTAAAAGTAGAAAGGACAATCGGTGAAGGATGAAATTAGCTACGACTTGTTAACCACCGATCGAAAGACTTCTGGCTTTCCTGGCTACGACGACCAGATAGTAAACCTTCCACTTCAATATGTTCATCCAAATCACTCCATTCAATCCCATATCCCCCGCCTAACAAAATCCAATTCGATCGTTCTTCAACAGAAGCATGAAGCAATCTCGGATACCAACTCAACGGCACACTAAACTGACGACCATCAACAAGAACGATCATCAGCATCTCAGCCGTCACCACCACATCCTGAGCCGCCGGATCAGCCTCAAGTATCAAAGTAGTCATGCCAAGCCTCCAAGAGTAAACTTTGATGTTCTGCCACTAGTTTAGCAATTTGACCTAGTTCATGCTCTTTAAATCCACGATTCTTTTCCAGAACGATCGGATCAAGCCAGTATTTCACCAATAGTCGATCGCGTTTTACATGGATATGAGCAGGTTCCCCACGATCGGAACTAAAAAATATAAAGCTATACGGACCTACTTTCAGAACAGTTGGCATATTTACAAGGGTATCATTGAAAACCGAACTTCAGTGTAATCGATCGCCCACCAAAACCTTAAGCAATCCGATGAAGCTCAAACAGATCTTCAGACTGCGATCGACCTTGCTCAGGTGAAGTATGCGATCGATCCCAATGATTGGCAAAACACATTCAATCTTGCGCTCTACCATTTTGCAGCAGGTCATTATAAAGAATCTGACATGCTTTATAACAGTGGTTTGAATGCGTCGCAGGAAATAATTGAAATGGCGATTCGGGATTTAGAAGAACTATCTGAATGGAGAATTGAGAATTGGGGAGGCGATCGATCGGTTGAATATTGGAAGTGCGATCGTTAAAGCCTGAAGGAATGCGATCGTTACCAAATTTGTTGAACTGGATAACGCTTTATGCGTGTGTAACAGGATGCGATCGTCAAATTATCCACTAGACATTGAACAACTAAGATACGATCGATCAGCTTAAATTAAAAAATTAATACCCCATAAAAAACGATCGCCCAAATCCCATTCGAGAAATTGAGCGTAATGACCATTTTATTTCTAACCCTAACAGCATTAAAGCTCGCTAAGACATCCGTCTAGAAAGTAATTGCTCTTCCAACGCCGCAATTCGGTTATACGCCGCAGTAAGCTGAGCCGTGAGCCGCTGAATTTGCAACTCAGGCGACAGAACACGATCGCTTCTCGTTGCGAACATCTCTGCACCATCAGTATCAATTAAGATATCCTTATGGTCATTAAACTCCTCTAAGATATGATGATGGGAATAGGAACTGTCATATCCCGTCAAATTCGTGCCATCATAGCCCTTGGAACTCGGTCTCTCATTAAAATTAGAACTAACAATCGTGCTTGTGACAAGATTCGTCAGGTCTTCTAATCCGCGAGAAAGAGAATCCAATTTCCGGGCTAGTCCAGAAATTTCAGTTTGCATAATTTCCACTTAAATCGTCCCATTTAAATTTTGAATTGAGCGCGGTTATTTAAACATAGTATTGACAAATCATAGAGAACCCTGATTACCCACCAAATCATTTAACCTTTGAAGCGATAAACCGTAATTAACGCTACCGTATAAAGGAAGGACTACGGTGATTACACTATTGTTCCAGGATTATCCAGTCTATATTTCCATAATTTTACAGTTGTTTTAGAGCACGATTTAGGGGATTGCCATGATGACCTTCCAGGACTTTTTTCAAGCATGTGACGGAACTTGGAGCACCGAGCGGACCTATCACTACTACGATCAAGGCGAAATCGAACGATCCCACACTGACTTCACCGCCAAAACCCTCGACCACACCATTAAATCAAAGCTCCTGACCACCGTCATGCCATCAGGACTAACCGACGATGCCGTAACCGAATCCCCCGGTTTTTCCATTCACTTTGACACCCTGTCCGAATCGGGAGCAACCGTCAGCATGAGTTTGCAAGCCTTATTTGTGCCAGAACGCTTTGTGACCAGTGACGACACCATTCAGAATATTCCAGATCCCATGGCCGCCCAAGTTTCAGACCAAGACGAACTCGTGCGCGGATTTTATTTACGGAATGAAGGCTACTCAGAAAAAGGCGCGATCGCAGGCCGTTTTACCTACTTACCCACCCGCCAAACCTTAGAAATGACCACGGTCTATAGCCGATCGGTAGCCGTTGACCAAATGCGCTTTATTGACCCCAACACCCGCCTACGAACGATCGTCACTTACCGTCGCCCCGAAGACAATACGATCCCAACAGAGATTAGCCTTGTAGGATTTGGCCTAGAACATAGACAATAGAATCCCTTAGAGCTAATTATTCGTTATCAAACGTTACTAACGCATGGACCGTCGAACCTTTCTCAAAGCCATCACCCTTCCCGCCCTTGCCCTATCCACCACAGGCTGTCAGGCCCAAGGCAATGTATTGCATCTGATGGCGCTGCGAGGAAGCCTACCCCTTCAATTGCCAAAACAGTTTAAACAAGACGATGGGGCCACGATCGATCTGAGGCAAGCGCGACAACTTCAAGACATCTTTCAACAGCTCCAACAATGGAAACGACAATCCATCGGCGAAATCAAGGCTCCACAAGGTCTCGTGTCATTCCCCGCTCCCTTGATTGGAACGCCCGCCGAAGCCACAGTTGCGGATCTGGCTACCTTAGGAGACTTTTGGCTCACCTTAGCCATTCGGCAGCAGCTTCTTCAGCCCATAAGCGTCGAGAAAATTCCAGCTTGGCAAACTCTTGATCCCAAATTAAAGACTCTTTTAACTCGCAACAATAGCGGAGAACTCGCCAATAGTAACGACGGTGGACGCGTATGGGCCATTCCCTATCGCCTCAACAGCACCGTATTGCTTTATCGAAAAGATATTTTTGCCGATCGAAAATTAGCTCTTCCCAGCGATTGGGCCGACCTCTGGCGATCGGATCTCAAAGGTCGAATTTCGCTATTAGACCAGCCCCGTGAAGTGATTGGACTGACCCTGAAAAAATTAGGGAAATCCTATAATACCGAGAACTTAACCACAATCCCCAACCTCGCCACGACCCTTGCTCAGCTTCACCACAACGCAAAATTCTACTCCTCGACCCACTACCTTGAGCCGTTAACCTTAGATCAAACCTGGCTTGCAGTGGCTAGCTCAACCGATGCTCTGCGGATCATGCGGCAAAATCCAAAAATGGCAGCCGTGTTTCCAAAAAGTGGCTCGGCCTTAAACGCAGATCTTTGGGTGCAGCCTGCTCAACCTGAAAAATCTGATCTATCCGAGCCTAAACTAGCCACGATCGCCGCTTGGTGTGACTACACCTTAAACCCCGATCGGGCAGCGCAATTCTCATTACTCACCCAAGGCATTTCCCCAAGTCTCGATCAGAATCAAACCAATGCGACTCCAGCGGATCTAAGAAATAACCCAATCTTGATGCCGGGAGCGGAAGCATTAAGCAAAAGTGAATTCTTAAAGCCCCAAACCGAACAAACCATTCAACAATGGCTATCGGTCTGGGAAACCATGCGAAACGATTAGTCACTCTTAAATAACATTAGCTATCAAGCAGCCAAGCCTTAACGCGCTCCAAGCTCTTCCAACCCGGTTTGCGAGTGAGTCCATCTTGAATATTTGACATCACTTCATCACGTAGCTCTTCAGACACCATGATGATTTGCTGGGTGATTTCGACATGGGTTCGTACGCCTTTTTTACCCGCCTCCAGCATCGCCAAGGATAAATTAACCCGAGCTTGGGGATCCTGGGGATTGAGTTTCACTGCTTTTTGGGCCGAGGTCAAGGCAAGATCCGTTTGTCCAGCTAGCAAGTAGAGCCAAGACAGACAAGTCCAAGATGCGCTAACAGTGCGAGAACGATCGCAGACTTCTTTAAAAACTGGAATCAACGTTTCGATCGCTTCGCCAGCTTGGTAACGTTCTAGGCCAGCATCAAACAATTCTTCAACGGGTTGCGTAGTCGTAGTCATGGAATAAAATCTCTCATGCGAGTCTTTCAAGTGTATGAATCTTACCAGCCCGAGAGAATCGCGTGAATGTCTTAGTTTTCGCTGGAGTTACTAAAGTAGCCATTAAAGTTCAGATTTTCGCTGTCAGAAATGGTTTTGAGGGTCGATCGGGTAATTAGTTTTCCGGCTTCCACCAACACTTTCCCCGTAATCGGATGGAGCAAATCTTGTTCTGCCCGTCGTCCAATCAGATCTTCAATATCTTTTAAGGAATTGATGTACATCCCCGGCGGCAGCTCCACCACCACCCCATCGTCCAACACACGGGCTTGGCAAGCTAGGCGAGAATTCTGCTGACAAGAGGTAATCACTTCTAAGGTGCGTTGCTCCCGACGGTTCATCGCAGAAAGTTGGTTCATTCCATGTTTGACATAGATGTGGCAGGTTGCACACATGCCTCGTCCGCCGCATTCTCGCAAAACATCAAGATCTTTGTTAAGCAGCACAGACAACAAATTTCCATTGGTCTCAACGGAAGTATCTTGCGCGATCGGCTCCAAGCGAACAGTTTTTGCCATGAATAAACTCCTGGGGAATTGAGTGATATAACCAAGTCATCTAACTAGGTGATCTAGAGAACTCCAGTCAAGAGCGCCACTTCTTCCTTAGTTAACCCAGCCGCCTGCGCTATCGTATCAAAATCTCGAATAATTCTTGAACATTGACTCTGAAAATCCTGAGTCCACTGTCTTAAGGCTTGAAGTTCTTCTGGAGAAAGGACTCGATTGACCTCACTTGTAAGTTGACCTTTGGCAACAATTGTAATCATAGACAGAATTTCGCCTTGGGGACGCGATCGTTTGACTTGGCTTCCGATAATGGTGCTGCCGAGGTACTGAGATGCAATGGTGCTGAGATGGTTAGCGGCCTTCAGATAGTCCTGAAGTAATGGCAAACTAGGGGTAGCAACAGGAAGAGGGGGCGGACTAGGAGCAAGCACCTCAGTAGAGACCGTATCCCAGTGAGGTTCCTTTTGCGAGGACGCATCCAACTGATGATTGTTGCGAGCGGAAGCCCAGTCTTCGAGTAGCGGAATAGAGGCTTTGAGATGGGACTGAACTGCCTGACAAAACGGCTTTATATCTTCAGAACTATTGCGCCATTTCACATCACGATGGGTCAACACTGCTACCGTAAACCCAAGTCCCATCCGACGAATATAGAGCCGATAGGTGCCGAAAAAACAATCCAGTTGCTGGACCTGAGGGGTTAACGTCCGCAAAATCTGGGTCACATTGGCCAAGAATACTTTGGGCTGATGAACTTCGAGGTTTGGATCAGCAGAATAAAGGCGAGGAGTTGGATACCCGTCAATCAGAGCAATGCCCGCAATTCCTGGTACAGTCAAGAAATCACGGATAATTTCAGTCGGTAGAGACTGATGAGCAACTCGATTAGGGGTAATACCAGAGACGGAGGAAGTCTGCGGTATTGAATCTAGGGGATTTAGTCGCTCTGTCATTGCTCAACCTTACTATTAACCGTGATGCGTAGGTTTGATTACTACGTTTAATCGCTACGTTTTGTTGCATTGTCTGCCACTGAAGGCGTGACTCCCGTATGTATGATCAATACGGTGTTCCCTGTGTCTGGTTGTCCCGTTTGGTCCTATACAAGTTTTATGTCTGATCTTCCTTTTACGCTGGACCAGCTCCGCATCCTAAAAGCGATCGCCGCTGAGGGAAGCTTTAAGCGAGCTGCTGATAGTCTCTACGTATCGCAGCCTGCGGTTAGCCTTCAGGTCCAAAATCTAGAGCGGCAATTAGATGTGCCATTGTTCGATCGGGGCGGTCGGCGAGCACAGTTGACGGAAGCAGGGCATTTGCTTTTGGCCTACGGAGAGAAGATCTTGACGCTATGTCAGGAGACCTGTCGGGCGATTGAAGACTTGCAAAATCTTCAGGGTGGGTCGTTGATTGTGGGCGCGAGCCAGACGACGGGAACGTATTTGTTGCCGCGAATGATTGGGTTATTTAGGCAAAAGTACCCTGATGTTGCGGTTCAATTACATGTTCATTCTACGCGACGGACCTCTTGGAGTGTAGCAAATGGCCAGATTGATTTAGCAATTATTGGCGGTGAGTTGCCTCCAGAATTGCAAGATTCTCTAGATATGATTCCCTACGCGGAGGATGAACTCGCATTGATTTTGCCGCCCGGTCATCCGTTGGCGAAGCAGGGAACGATTCAAAAGGAAGATTTGTATAAGCTTCAGTTCATTGCACTGGATTCCCAATCCACGATTCGCAAGGTGATTGATCAGGTGTTGTCCCGTTGTGGAATTGAGCCGCGTCGATTAAAGATTGATATGGAATTGAATTCGATCGAGGCGATTAAGACTGCGGTTCAATCGGGCTTGGGAGTATCGTTTTTGTCGGTGAGTGCTATTGAAAAAGAATTGAATGCCCAAATTTTGTATCGTGCGCCGATCGAAGGGGTAGAAATTAAACGAATGTTGTCTGTAATTATTAATCCAAATCGCTATCGATCGAAGGCAGCAGAAGCATTTTGTCGCGAGATTTTGCCACAGTTTACGTCACTGGATGTTAGTTTCGATCGGGTTAAGGGAGAATAGTAATCAATCGATTCGTTCATTTGTCGGATTGTTAACTAAACCATAATTCATTGACTTATCAGTATAAGAATGAATTGATCCTAATTCACTTTCCCATGAGTGCCGGAACGTCGATGTTCAGTTTGCTGCCGAGGTCGATCGTAGTGTTGGTGAAGTCGGCTACTCCTGAAATTCCTGAAGCGAGAAGGCTGATCGTGGTGACAATTGCGGCAATACGTTTTTTGATACGGGTGGGATTACGATCGCTTTCGGGTTTGATGATTTCGGCTTCGAGATCTTCGAGATCAGAGTCAATTTCTTGTTTGATTTCAGTCGGGAATTGAACGGAGGTTTGGCGGAGGGCAGTGATGAGTTTGAGAAGGTCTTCGGTGCTGGTGTTGTGGGTTTGGGTGAAGGTGTTGTTGGTGACGGTGGCTTGAGCGTTGTCAGTAGCGATCGCTCCTATGTTCGCGTTAGGAAGATTAAAGGTGGTGGTTTTGGAAGATTGTTCGGTCATTGTGTGTGCCTGTTGATTATTATTATTATGAATGTGGTTATGGTTTTCGATGACGATCGGTCTTTGATCATGATATCGATCGCGATCGTGTTTCTGACGATGGTTAGGGGTTTCGATGCCATCAAGTAAGGTTTTGACATTCACTAGCTCATCGTAACCTTCAGGAATCAATTCAGGTACGCCTTTACGTTCGTAGGTCAAAAGCTGTTGGTAATCGACAATGATTTTGGGATTTTCGGGGAGGGGGACTTTCTCTTTGACGTTGAGTTTTTCTAGGGTGCGGTGGATGGCTTGGAAACAGTTGCGAATGGTGTGGAGGAAGGCACGACGGGTTGAGGGATTTCCACTGATGGCGATCGAGATGATGCGATCGTAGCGGTCTGCACGGACGATGGCGCGATTGCCTTGATCGCTGAGGACGACTCCTGTGCGCCAATAGGTATGCTTGGAGATGCAGTGGCTCATACGGACGATGAAGCGGGAGATGATGCTTTGGGGAAGGATGTTGTAGTGATATTGAAACTGGAGGGCGTTGTCCCAGTCGCCTGTGTCCGGTTCACCTTTGGGCAGTAGGTCGGGGATGAGCCAATGATTTCCGGATTCAAGGGGAATACAGAGTTCAAATTCTTGCATCATGTCGAGGATGAAACGATGTTTTGATTTTGGGTAGTGTTGGCTGTCGAGGATGCGGCTGAGTTCTGAGCGAGGAAGAATTCCCTGATGTTGGGTCATAAGGTCGTTGTCATTGAGAATTTTGTAGATGCCTGTTGTGACCCAGGTGGGGTTGAGGACGTTGGTGTCTTGGAGGCGATCGTTGTCGGCGAAGTTTAGGACGGTTCCGAGGTCGTGGAGGAGTTGGAGAAGGTTGGCTTGTTCTGTTGGTTCTGGGATGTTGTGTTCTTGGCAAAGGTCGCTGTAACGATCGTAGGGGATGTAGTCTTTTTCGAGGGTTTCGAGTTTTTGTTTGAGGCTGAACCAGGTCTCGGGGATAGGATTGTGGATGTGGGGAAGGGTGGTGATGAGGGTGGTGAGTTGATTGATTAGAGTTTGGATGCCGTTGCCTGTTTCGCAAGAGGTGGAGATAAAGCCTTTGATGTTGGGGTATTTGTCTTGGTAGTGTTTTTGGTTGGTGTCGAGGGGATGCTGGTCGGATTGGTTGCCGATGATGAGAATGGGAGATTGATTACTGAGGCTGTTGATGATTTCTAGCCAATATTCGAGACGGTTTTCTTCGTCGGTTTGGCGGTTTTTGAGGACGAGGAGATAGATGCTGCGTTTGGTGAGAAAGAATTGGTGGGTGGCGTGCATGATTTCTTGTCCGCCAAAATCCCAGAAGTTGATGTTGATGGATTGTTGGTTGACGGTGAGTTGCCAGGGATGGATTTCGATGCCATGGGTTTTGCGTTCATTAGCATTGAAGCTATTGTCGCGAAGGCGTTTGATTAAGGATGTTTTGCCAACATCGCCTTGACCGACGAGTAGGACTTTGAGTTCATTGAGAGGGCGTTTAGGGTTTTGGATAGATTTTAGAAAGGCAAAGATGATTTGAGGTTCACCATCTTCATATGTTTCTTCTCCCCATCCATTACGAATGATTTCTGGTGGGACATTTTGAATGGGATTATCTTCTAAAACTAATCGTTTGAGATTGGTCAGTTGCGCGATCGATTCCGATATTTCCGTGATTTGATTGTAACTGAGGTCAAGCTGAGTGAGATTGGTCAGTTGCGCGATCGATTCCGGTATTTCCGTGATTTGGTTGTTCCAGAGTTCAAGGTGAGTGAGATTGGTCAGTTGCGCGATCGATTCCGGTATTTCCGTGATTTGGTTGCTACTGAGGTAAAGGTCTGTGAGATTGGTCAGTTGCCCGATCGATTCCGGTATTTCCGTGATTTGGTTTTCATAGAGGTGAAGCTGAGTGAGATTGGTCAGTTGCGCGATCGATTCCGGTATTTCCGTGATTTGGTTGTTCCAGAGTTCAAGGTGAGTGAGATTGGTCAGTTGTGCGATCCAATCCGGTATTTCCGTGATTTGGTTGCTACTGAGGTAAAGTTCAGTGAGATTGGTCAGTTGTGCGATTTCTGAAGGTAGTTCTTTAATACCTTCATGGGGCAAATCTAGCGTTGTTTTCCCGCTCTGCTTTGCCGCTTCAATTACCGCCAGTAATTCCGATCGTGTCATCTGACTCCCCAGGGAAAACTCTTTAGCTTATGCTCTTGCTAATTTTATACCAAGAGACGGGAAAGGAGGAATTTGGAACGCTGAACGCTGAAGGGGGGCGCTATAATGGATTAGACGAGAGTTTTAAAGCTTGGGGGAATTTATGGTTATTGCGTTACCGCCTGAATTAGAACGACTAGTCCAACGCCAAGTCGAAAGCGGAAAGTATGAAACTGCGATCGAAGCGATATTTGCTGGCATGAATCTATTAGATCAACAAGATGAAGCTGAAATTAATCCTCAACAGCTTGAAGTCCTGCGGCGTGAAATCAAATTAGGTATGAATGCGATCGCCCATGGAGAAGTTTTAGATGGCCCAACTGCCATGGAAGCACTCCGTCAACGCAATCATCAACGGTACTCCGGTTCATGAATCGATCGTTCATCATTTCAATACTTGCCAATCGAGACATTGAAGCGATCGCTGACTATCTTGCAGAAAATCAAGGATTTGAACGGAGCGATCGTTTCATCAAAGGCATGGCCGATCGATTAACTCAATTAGCCCAGTTTCCAAATATGGGTCGTCGTCGTGATGAGATCTTTCCGGGCATTCGCAGTTTACTCTATGAGAAATACTTAATTTTCTACACTGTGAGCGATGAAGTTGTAGAAATCAGTCGGGTCGCCAATGGTCATCAGGATTTAAATCAGCTTTTCCAATCGTAGCGGTCGTATTTTTCAAAGGCGATCGACAACAAATCCTCAATAGCACATACCATCCGTTGATTATCCCAATTAGCATAAAGCGCCGCCACGATCGCACAGCCACCCGCACCTACCCCTTCTTTAACAAATCCTCGTTCATACATTCGCAATTGTTCATAGCGCGAGGTTTGGAAATTCAGATTAGTGGAAAGTAATGGCACCGAGCCGATCGCCTTCGCCAACCCAACCGTATCGCCCGAGGGATCATCCACCACCCAGCGCGTTGTACCCACCACCACATTCTCCGATCGCCATTCTAAATTCTGAGACTTCGCCAAACTTTGAGCGATCGCCGCCACCGCCAACATCTGAGTCCCACCCGCCAACAACACCCCACTTAACACACTCGCCCCAATCGCCATCCCCGCCGCCACAGGTTGCATCGGATCGCCCACCGCCGCTAACACCCGAAACCCATACTCTGGGTCATCCAGACCGCTAGTTTCAACAGCAACCAACCCTTGTCTTGCTAAATTCAGTTTTTGGTCATGATTACAAGCCACATGACTACTGTTTACCTTACCCGCCGCATCAATCCCCAATCCCAACAACACAGCCAACGCCGTCGTCGTCCCGGCCACCACACATTCGCCAATCAACAAATACTCACCTCTGTGCTGCTGTGACCATTCTCGTCCGATCGTAAGCCCAGAATAAAACAGCGATTTCACCGTTTCGATCGGCATAGCATGGCCCGTACTGACACAACAAGCAGGCATTTTAGATAAAACTTGAGCCACAACTGACAATGGCTGAGGTAATCCAGCATCAATTAAAAAAACAGGAATTTGCAACGCTTCAACGATCGCCCTTGAGATAAATGTTGGAGACGCACCTGCAGTCAGATTTGGTAATGGAAACGTAACAGAATTTGAAACCCCATTTAATAAAAACTCTGCATCCGCGTGGGCCGTAAACCGTCGATCGATCGGCTCCTTTCCTGCTGCCGAAATCCCTGGAATCATAGCCGTTTCCGTAAATCCGACTATGCAACTAAAATGAGGCAATTTACCGCCATAACGATCGAGCCATAACCATGCACGATCGGGCTGAGTATGAACAGAAATCATGATTCACGACGCATCATTTATATATCACTTAAAAAGCAGTGAGAAATCACCTACAAATCACTTAAGCATCATTAAAAATAGCTTGAACAATCTTGGGTGGATCAGGAATAGAATTGCCTAAACGATCGCACAAATACCAGGCCACAATATGAACTGATGTCGTGTACATCAAATCTTTGAATAATAAAAAGCAAACCGTCGAAATCTGCACCGCACCGATCGTCGGCTGCCACAACAATCCCAATTTATCAATTCCCCATTCCAATAACCCCATCACCTGCATTGTGAAATAAAGCCACAGATCCTCACCCAACAACAGCGACACTAACCAAATTTTAAAAAACGTCCCAAAGTTAGTAATCGCCGTCCCCACCGGAATGGTAATACGCCAACGACCCCGACGCTGCCACAACGCCCCCAGAGTCCAGCCCAAAACACCATAGGGCATAATATATTGCAGCGATCGCAATGGACCCATCAACACCGCAATCAATAAAAATGCAGTCAACGCTGTCATCCCCGCCGGACGGTTGCCCCAACGCAGATAAATCAAGGCGATCGGAATCGGGAATAGCAACATAATTGGGCCGATCGGAAAATAAAAATTAACCAACCAAACCAACGCCGCCGCACTCGCTAAAAATGCCGTTTCCACCAGAACGATCGGATTTTTAGGATCAACCCCTTGACGCGGGATCTGGTGATCTATGATCTCTGGCTCCAAATCGTCCAGCCAGCCCCGATCGTCCTCATTTTCAGACGGCTGACCGATCGGTGAGGACACTGGGGGCTGATAGTTTTTGGGGTTAGTCGGATCTTCGTGCATAGGGAATTTACTCATCAGCTCCCAATTTTAGCGTGCACTGCCTGTTTTTTCATTCCAAATGGAACCCTAAACTTAAGATATAGATCTAACTTGAAGATTTTGACGGACAACTTGACACGCCTTCAACCTGCTTCTCAATTCTGTCTATCGGTATTACTGCCATGAAAAATTCACCCTCTGTCTCCACGACTGACGAAAACCCAATACCTCTACATCTAGTAAAGGTAGAAGACCTGCAAAATCTGAACCAAGCCAAGGCTCAAGTTGAAAAAAGTCATGCTCGTTTTCGAGAAATCATTGAGAGTATTAGTGATATTTATTTCATTCATGATGTAGCTGGCTATTTCACCTATCTCGCCCCACAAATCACCAGTTTTTTAAGCTATCCCGTTGAAAGTTTGCTCGGCCACAGCCTAGACGAGATTACGCACCCAGACGACCTCGCCCCGATCGAGGCCATGATCGCAACATTACTCGAAACTCGGATTCCCCACGACAGTATCGAAATTCGGGTTCGTCATGCCCATGGGAATTGGGTTTGGATGTCCGTCAGCCATTCGGTGATGGTTGATGAGGCGGATACGATTATTGGTATTCAAGGATTTGCGCGCAATATAAACGATCGTAGAGTCGCCGAAGAAAATCTGCAAGCTCGCACTAAACATCTAGAACAAACCCTCAAAGAACTTCAACGCACCCAAATGCAAATGATTCAAAGTGAAAAAATGTCGTCCCTCGGACAACTGGTTGCAGGCATTGCCCACGAAATCAACAATCCCGTCAACTTCATCTATGGCAATCTCAGCTACAGCGACCAATATTCCCAAGACTTAATTCGGATTATTACTGCCTATCAAGCCGAACTCCCTACACCATCGGCAGCTCTTCAGGAAATGATCGATAGCATAGATTTAGACTATCTAATAATAGATCTACCCAAATTAGTGAATTCTATGAAAGTTGGGGCCGAGCGGATTCGGGAAATTGTATTGTCATTGCGCAATTTTTCGCGTCTTGATGAAGCTGATTTTAAAGTAGCAGATATTCATTTAGGCATCGACAGTACTTTAATGATTTTACAAAATCGATTGAAGGTGAAAAATGGACAGCCTGAAATTATTATAAATCTAGACTATGGAGATATTCCTAATATAGAATGCTATGCAGGACAATTGAATCAAGTATTCATGAATATTATCGTGAATTCAATTGATGCCTTAGAAGAAAGCTTTATCAAAGGCCATGTCCTTAATCCTGAAATCACGATTCAAACGTTGAGACAAGACGATCGGATAACTATTTCTATAATGGACAACGGTTTAGGCATCGAACCTGAGCAGCTCTCCCGATTGTTCGATCCTTTTTATACGACAAAACCTGTGGGACAAGGGACAGGTATGGGATTATCCATTAGCTATCAAATTGTAGTCGATCGGCATGGTGGGACATTAAATTGCATTTCAGCGATCGGGTCTGGCACGAAGTTTATAATTACATTACCAATTAAGCATTCTAAGAATCAACCTCGAATATGATTAACTTCGACAACCTTAAAATACGATCATAGCAATCCTCTAATTGTACAAGGAGTGACAGGCACTAAATGTACTCTATTTTACTATTTTATGGGTTGGTAGTCATATTTGACAAAATAGTTATAGAGCACTTGCAAAAATTAGAAGTAATGTTGTGTAGCTTCTTAGGTTAGGGAACCATATCCAAATAATATAATTGTTCATAATCGTACAGACAGCCCATGGATTCTTCCCTCAGAAAAATTGCCGATCGTCACCTTAGCCATCATCTTTCCTTACGGACAGTCCTCATTGTCCCATTTGTGCTACAAATTTTCGCCGCTGTGGGACTCACCGGGTATTTATCACTCAGAAATGGGGAAAAGGCAGTAAATGAGTTGGCATCGAAACTACGTGAAGAAGTCAGTCAACGGATTGATTTGCATTTGCATGCGTATATGGATACTCCAAAACAACTGGCGCATCTAAATGCAGAAGCGATCGACATGAAGCTGCTTGACACAAATAATAGAGATCAACTCGAACGATATTTCTGGCATCAGGTTAAGACATTTAATATTGGCATGGTGATGTATGGTTTTACAAACGGAGATTTCTCAGCAGGAGGTTATATGTTTGATAAAGATGTTTCGATGAAATATGTCACTTTGCAGCATATCAATCAAGCTAAATATGGAAATAAAAACCTGCTTATCTGGGAAGCAGATGCGCATGGGAAAAGCACAAATAAGCTGGCTGGAAATTTCGGAGCTTATTCATTTCAATCTGAATTTTGGTATGCCTATGGATTCAAAAAGCCTCATTTAAATTGGACAGGAGTATACAATTGGAATGTGACTCCATTTCCACTTGCTATCGCGTCTAATCGTCCAATTTATAATAAACAAAATCAAATCATTGGTGTTGTTGCTGTTGAACAGCGACTCTCTCAAGTCAGTGATTTTCTACGTAATCTAAAGGTTAGTGAGTCTGGACAGACTTTTATTATTGAGAATAATGGGTTACTAATTGGTAGTTCTGGGGATCAGAAGTCGTTCAAGATATTAAATGGCAAGCCTCAACGATTGAAAGCGACAGAGAGTAGTAATCCATTAATTCAGGCTACTGCCCATGAACTTAATGCACGATTTACTAATCTCAATCAAATTCAGACATCACAACCGTTTGACTTTCAGCTCAATGGCAAACGTCAATTTGTTCAGGTTTCCCCTTGGAAGGATAAGGATGGTATTGATTGGCTGATGATTGTGGCCGTGCCTGAATCTGACTTTATGGGGCAAATTGAGGCGAATACAAGGACTACTATTTTGCTTTGTTTCGGTGCATTGGGATTAGCGAGTATTTTAGGAATCTATACGTCTCGGTGGATTACCCAACCCATTTTAAAGCTTCAGCAGGCCAGTGAATCGATCGCCTCTGGAGAACTTGATCGCCCCGTCGAAATCAGCAATATTCAGGAATTAGGAGGACTGGCGCAATCGTTCAACCAAATGGCCACCCAGATCCAAACTTCGTTCACCGTCCTCGAAGATCGCGTTTCAGAACGTACGGTGGCATTGCAGGTAGCAAAGGAAACGGCTGACAATGCCAACCGGGCGAAAAGTGAATTCCTCGCTAATATGAGCCACGAATTGCGCACACCTTTGAATGGGATTTTAGGGTATGCCCAGATTTTGCAACGCAGTGAACCTTTGACAGAAAAAGGCCGTAAAGGAATTGAGGTTATCTACCAGTGCGGCTCCCACCTGTTGACCTTAATTAACGACGTGCTAGATATATCCAAAATCGAAGCTGGCAAAATGGAACTCCAGGCCGGAGACTTCCACTTTCCTGCATTTCTTGACAGTATCGCTGAAATTTGCCGTGTGTGGGCCGACCAAAAGAGCCTTGATTTTATCTATCAGTCCGATGGTTTACCCATGGGTGTCCTAGCCGATGAAAAACGTCTCCGTCAGGTGTTGCTCAACCTATTAGGTAACGCCATTAAATTCACCGAAAAAGGCAGCGTGACCTTTTATGTGAAGGCAAAACCAACGCCAATCTCTGGCCAATTTTCTGTTTGCTTTAGTATTCAAGATACTGGGGTTGGTATGGCACCAGACCAGCTTAATAATATTTTTCTTCCCTTTGAACAAGTCGGCAGTACAAAGAAGCAATCCGAAGGCACCGGACTTGGATTATCAATTAGTCGAAAACTTGTTGAACTCATGGGCGGTAAACTAGACGTCCAAAGTAGCTTGAATGTGGGAAGCATTTTTAGCTTTGAAAGAAATATCATGGAATCGAGGGAATGGGCTATGGCCTCCCACAAAACTGATAAAGGAACGATCACCGGATACGAAGGGACAAAACGTCGAATTCTGGTGGTGGACGATCGCTGGGAAAACCGCGCCGTCATTGTCAATTTGCTCGAACCCCTGGGATTTGAAGTTATTGAAGCATCGGATGGTCAAGAAGGTTTAGCACAAATCGAATCGGCTCAGCCCGATCTGGTGATTAGCGACCTTGCGATGCCCGTGATGGATGGCTTTGAAATGTTACACAACCTACGGAAAATTCCTGCTTATAAAACTCTACCTGTAATTGTTTCTTCAGCTAGTGTCTTTGATGTTGATGCAAACAAAAGCATTGCAGCGGGAGGAAATGTCTTTTTGCCTAAACCAGTGCAGGCAGATAAATTATTTGAACAGATTCAGGGGCAGTTAGCGATCGTATGGAACTATGCGGAAACCCAGGTAGTAGACAAAACTCCGATAGAATTGATTCCGCCAACCCTTAAAACCCTAAGGCGATTAGCTCAACTCGTCGAAATTGGGGATTTCTTCCAAATTCAAGAAGAAGCGGCTGCGATCGCCCAGTCTCAGCCTAAATCTGCCGAGTTTGCCAAAATCCTGACAGAACTCGCTGAAACCTTCCAAGCCAAACAACTCACCGCATTAATTAAACAGCACCTAGAGCGAGTCTTATGAGCAACGGATTTATTCTAGTCGTGGATGACAATCCCACAAATTTAGCCGTGATTTCCCAAGCATTACGGACCGAGGGCTGGCAGGTTCGCATTGCCGTGGATGGCGAAGATGCTCTCAGTAAAGTCGCACATCATCCCCCGGAATTGATTCTGCTCGATGTGCAGATGCCAGGAATTAATGGCTTTGAAGTCTGTAAACGCTTGAAGGCGGATGAGGCAACGTCGGATATTCCAATTATTTTTATGACGGCATTGTCTGACACCGATAGCAAAGTCAAAGGTCTAGGCCTCGGAGCCGTGGATTATATTACCAAACCCTTTGAGCAGCAGGAAGCCATCGCCCGTGTCCGTATCCACCTCCAACTACGCCATCTGACCCAGACGCTAGAAGAGCAAGTTCGCGATCGTACCCAAGCCCTCAGTCAAGCCCTGGAAGAACTTCAGCATTCCCACCTGCAAGTGATTCAAAGCGAAAAAATGTCCGCATTAGGGAATTTAGTCGCAGGCGTGGCCCATGAAATCAACAATCCTATCGGGTGTGTGGTGGGTAATGTGAGCGCAGTGGAGGCGACCATTAAGGATTTGTTTGGTGTGATTGATCTTTACGGTAAGCATTTCCCAAACCCCGGTGCGGAAATCGAAGACGAGTTAGAAACCGTAGATTTAGACTACCTCCGGAAAGATTTGACAAAACTGGTTAAAGCCATGCGAGATGGGAGCGATCGTATTGTCAGCATCAGCCGTAGTCTCAGCGTCTTCTCCCGGGCCGACACCGATCGTAAACAGGCATTCAATCTCCACGAAGGCATCGACAGCACTATTCTCATCCTTCGTCACCGTCTCAAAGCCAACGAACATCGTCCGGAAATCCAAATTTTGATAGACTATGGCGACCTTCCGCTGGTGGAATGTTTTCCAGGTCAGCTCAATCAGGTGTTTATGAACATTCTAGCAAACGCCATAGATGCGATAGATGAGTCCAACCAAGGCCGTAGTTCCACAGAACTTGAAGCCAATCCCAATTGCATAAAAGTCCAAACCGCCCTCACTGGCGATCATGTTCAGATTGCCATCTTAGACAATGGCACTGGTATGTCGGAGGAAGTACGATCGCGGATTTTCGATCATCTCTATACAACCAAAACTGTGGGAAAAGGAACAGGATTGGGATTGGCAATTGCCCAGCAAATCATAGAAGAGAAACATGAGGGAACGATCGAAGTAAACTCCGAACTGGGCAAAGGCACGACGTTTGTGATTCAAATTCCGGTATTACACCATACTTTTTAGTTAAACCTATACTTTTTAGTTAAACAATGAATCACAACCTATGGCAATCCTAATTGAATAGTCAGAAATGGGTACATCATGAGCGACGATTCGGTTAAATAACGTGAGTTCGGGATAAGAAAGCGGACAAAAAAAGGAGAAACCGATAAGCTGAAAAAACTAAAACATAATCAGCGAAGTAACTCCCATGAGTAATAG